>DATNCP010000006.1:0-13102 GCA_035607175.1 Burkholderiales bacterium | reverse complement strand
CCTCGTCGCCTGGCACCATCGCCTGGTCTCGGAGAACGTCGACGCGGTCGCCGCGCCGCCGCGCTTCAAGGCCACCGGCGGCAAGGATGTCATCGGCTGGCGCGGCCTGGAGCAGCCGTTCTACGGCGTGCCGAACATGCTTGCGGAAGCGGTGCGCGAGCAGCGCGGCGTGCGGGTGCACGCCTGGCGCGGCATCGGCTCGGGTTACAACAAGTTCGTCTCCGAGAGCTTCCTCGACGAGATCGCGCACGCCACGGGCAAGGATCCGCTCGCGCTGCGCCTCGAGCTCACCAAAGACCATCCGCGCGCCAACGCGGTGATCAAGGCGGTCGCCGAGATGGCCGATTGGAAGAAGGCGCGGGGCAAGGATCGCGCCCTCGGCATCGCCTTCTCCGACTATCACGAGTCGTTCAGCGCCGGCATCGCCGAGGTCTCGCTCGACCGCAAGACGGGCAGGATCAAGGTGCACGACTACTGGATCGCCGGTGACGCGGGCATCGTCGTCCAGCCGGAGAACGCGCACGCGCAGCTCGAGAGCGCGGTGGTCTACGGCCTGGGCTCGGCGCTGACCGAGGAGCTGACCTACAAGGACGGCGCGGTGCAGCAGTCGAACTTCCACAACTACCAGCTGATCCGCATGAGCGACATGCCGCAGATCCACACCAAGATCATCGTCACGGACAACGCGCCGACCGGCCTTGGCGAGCTCGGCGTACCGACCGTCGCGCCGGCGATCGGCAACGCGGTGTTCAAGCTGACCGGCAAGCGGCTGCGTCAGCTGCCGATGTCGGCGTCCCGCGTTTCGGCCGCGCTCAAGGCCTAGGAAGCTTCAGCGAGGTGCGAAGGGGTGGGCGAGTCGCCCACCCCTTTTTCTTTCTGCCTACTTGTTGGCCGCGTCGATCTTGATGTTGGCGGTGCGGATGATGTCGCCGTAGCGCTGCTGCTCCTTGCGCATGAAGACCGCCATCTCGTCGGGCGTCATCGAGGTCGGCTCGAGGCCGAGGCCGAGCATGCGCTCGCGCACCTCCGGCACGCGGACCGCCTTGGCGATCTCGGCGGCGAGCCGGTTGGTGATCTCCTTCGGCGTGCCGGGCGAGGCGGCATAGCCGATCCAGGCGCCGATGTCGTAGCCCGGGATGTCGGCCGCCTTGTCGAGGGAGGGCGCATCCGGGAACGCCGGGCTTCCCTTCGCGAAGGTGAGGCCGAGGAGCTTCATCTTGCCGGCGCGCACGTTCGCCTGGACCGCGGCCACGGTCTCGATCGTGTAGTCGATCTGCCCGTTCATCACGTCGGTCAGCGCCGGCGCGCTGCCTTTGTACGGCACGTGCCGCGCCTTGACCTTCGCCATCGAGTTGAACAGCTCGGCGATGAGGTGCGCGGTGGCGCCGGTACCCGAGGACGAGAACGCGAACTTGTCGGGGTTGGCGCGCAGCAGCGCCACGAACTCCCGGGCGTTGGTCGCCGGAAAGTCAGGCCGCGTGACGAGGGCGAAGGAATTGGTGCAGGTGACGCTGACCGGGGCGAGATCCTTCAGCGGGTCATAGGGCGTCTTCTGCAGATTCGGCATGATCGAGATCGGCCCGCTCGATGCCGCGAGCAGCGTGTAGCCGTCGCCCGCGCTCTTCGCCACTGCGTCGGTGCCGATGGCGCCGCCCGCGCCGGGTTTGTTCTCGATGACGAAGGGCTGGCCGAGCTGCTCCTGGAGCTTGGCGGCGATGATGCGCGCCGCGATGTCGGTCGCCTGTCCCGGCGGCCACGGCACGATGACTCGGACGGGCCGATCGGGATACGCCTGCGCCGCGACCGCGCCGGCGAACAACAGGGATGCGAGAAAAGCCGAAAACCGGATCATCCGCTGCCTCCTCCTCAGAAGGTTCCTGGATAAGACCCACCGTCGAGCAGCAGGTTCTGGCCGGTAATGTACCCCGCTTGGGCGCTGCAGAGATAGGCGCAGGCGTCGCCGAACTCCTCGATGGTCCCGAAGCGGCCCGCAGGGTTCGCGTCGGCGCGTGCCTTGCGGAGCTCGTCGACCGTTTTTCCGGCCGCCTTGGCGTTGAACGCCAGGTTCGAGCGCAGGCGGTCGGTCTCGAACGGCCCGGGGAGCAGGGCGTTGATGGTGACGTTGTGGCGCACCGTCTTGCGCGAGAGGCCGGCAACGAACCCGGTGAGGCCGGTGCGCGCGCCATTGGACAGCCCGAGCTCCGGGATCGGCGCCTTCACCGCGCCTGAGGTGATGTTGACGATGCGGCCGAACTTGCGCGACACCATGCCGTCGACCACGGCGCGCATCAGCAGGATCGGCGTCAGCATGTTGGCGTCGAGCGCCTTGATCCAGGTGTCGCGGTCCCACTCGCGCCAGTCGCCCGGCGGCGGGCCGCCGGCGTTGTTCACGAGGATGTCGGGTGCGGGGCAAGCCTTGAGGGCAGCCTCGCGGCCCTCGGCCGTAGTGATATCGCCAGCAATAGCGCGTACGGTTACCCCGAGTTTTCGGAGCTCAACGGCGGTGGCCTCGAGCGCTTCCGCGCCGCGCGCGGTGATGACGAGGTTTACGCCTTCGCGCGCGAGCGAAGCGGCGCAGCCCTTGCCGAGGCCCTTCGACGCCGCGCAGACGAGCGCAGTCTTGCCGCGAATTCCCAGATCCATCTTCAGCTCCGTTTAAGTGAGACCAGCAATACGCCGCCGATGACCAGCGCCGCGCCCGCGACCTGAGGCAGGCCGAAGGGCTCGCCGAGGCCGAGCGCGCTCATTACCGCGACGCTCACCGGGCTCACCGCGCCGACCAGCGCGAACTCGGTAGCGCCGATGCGCCGCAGCGCTTCGGCCTGCAGGAAAAGCGGCAGAACCGTGCTGACCGTGGCGAGGATGATCGCGTAGGTCCAGACGCTCGCCGGCAGGTCGAGCGCGCCTGCCGGCTCGAGGGCGAAGAACTGGATGAGCGCCGGCAGCGTCGCTACCGCCATGCTGTAGGCAGTGAAGCGCATCGAGCCGATTCGCTTCACGACCTGGCTGCCGGCGACGAGATAGGCGGCGTAGCAGAGCGCCGAGGCGAACACCAGCAGCACGCCGAACAGGAACAGCTTGCCTTCGCGGCTGGTGTCGACCTGGTCGGAGACCACCAGCGCGATCCCGGCGTAGCTCATCACGAGCGACGCGATCTCGCGGCGGGTCGGCGTCTTCTTGAGGAAGAAAAAGGACAGCGAGAGCACCAGCGTCGGGTAGAGGAACAGGATCAGCCGGCCGACGCCGGCGCCGACGTATTGCAGGCCGATGAAATCGAGGAAGCTCGCGGCGTAGTAGCCGAGGAAGCCGAGGCCGGCGACCGCCGCCCAGTCGCGGCGCGCGAGCGCCGGCTGCTGGTTGCGCAGCCACCATGCGATGACCAGGAAGAAGGGCAGCGACAGCGCCATGCGCAGGAACAGCAGCGTGCTCGGGCTGACCGGGTGCGCCGCGTAGGAAAGCTTGATCAGGATCGGCCGGAACGAAAAAGCGAGCACGCCGAGCACGGCAAAGGCGATCCCCCAGGCCCGGTACGACGCCGACGTCAACGGCCGCGCTTGCCGCCGAGGATCGAGCCGAGCAGGCCGCGCAGCACTTGCCGGCCGAGCTCCGAGCCGACGCTGCGCGCGGCGCTCTTCGTCATCGCTTCGAGGACGCCCTGCGACTGCTTGCCGCCGCGCGGCCCGGTCTTGCCGAACAGCACGTCGGAAACCGGGTTCGAGCTCTGCTTCGCTTCCGCCGGCTTGGCTTCGGTGCGGCCTTTCAGCTTCTCGTACGCCGACTCGCGGTCGATCGCCTTCTCGTAGTGGCCGAAGACGTCGGACGACTTGATGATCTGCTGGCGCTCGGCATCGTTGATCGGGCCGATCTGGCTGCCGGGCGGGACGATGAACGCGCGCTCGACGATACAGGGGGTTCCTTTTTCATCCAAAAAAGAAACTAGCGCCTCTCCGACCCCGAGCTCCGTAATGACTTGCTCGGCCCTGATCTTCGGGTTCGGCCGCAGCGTGTCGGCCGCCGTCTTCACCGCCTTCTGGTCCTTCGGCGTGAAAGCGCGCAGCGCGTGCTGCACGCGGTTGCCGAGCTGGCCGAGCACGCTGTCGGGGACGTCGAGCGGGTTCTGCGTCACGAAGTAGACGCCCACGCCCTTGGAGCGGATCAGGCGCACCACCTGCTCGACTTTCTCGAGCAGCGCCTTCGGCGCCTCGGCGAACAGCAGGTGCGCTTCGTCGAAGAAGAACACCAGCTTCGGCTTCTCCACGTCGCCGACCTCGGGCAGGTGCTCGAACAGCTCCGCGAGCAGCCAGAGGAGGAACGTGGAGTAGAGCTTGGGCGAGGCCATCAGCTTGTCGGCGGCGAGGATGTTCACCACCCCCTTGCCGTCGCGCGCCTGCATCAGGTCGGCGATGTCGAGCATCGGCTCGCCGAAAAACTGCGCCGCGCCCTGGTTCTCGAGGGAAAGCAGGCCGCGCTGGATCGCGCCGACCGAGGCGGTCGAGACGTTGCCGTACTCGGTCTTGTATTGCGCCGCGTTGTCGCCCACGTGCTGGATCATCGCGCGCAGGTCCTTCAGGTCGAGGAGCAGCAGGCCCTCGTCGTCGGCGATCTTGAACACCAGGCCGAGCACCCCCTCCTGCGTCTCGTTGAGGCCGAGCATGCGGCCGAGGAGCAGCGGCCCCATGTCGGAAATCGTCGCGCGCACGGGGTGGCCGCCCTTGCCGTAGAGATCCCAGAACGCCACCGGGCAGGCCTCGAACGCGACCTCGGTCGCGAGCGACTTCAGGCGCTCGGCGACCTTCGGGTTGGCGCCGCCCGCCTTGGCGATGCCGGAGAGATCGCCCTTCACGTCGGCCATGAACACCGGCACGCCGGCGGCCGAGAAACGGTGCGCGAGCGCCTGCAGGGTCACCGACTTGCCGGTGCCGGTGGCGCCGGTGATGAGGCCATGGCGGTTGGCGAGGGCGGGCAGGAGCGCGAGCTCCTTGTCCGCGTTCTTCGCTAGGAGGAGCGGCGACGCCATATGCGTAAAATCATACTATGGCGGGACACAGCAAATGGGCGAACATCAAGCACCGCAAAGCGGCCGCGGATGCGAAGAAGGGCAAGGTCTTCACGCGCCTGATCAAGGAGATCACCGTCGCGGCGCGCAACGGCGGCGGCGATCCAAACATGAATCCGCGCCTGCGGCTTTCGCTCGAGAAAGCGCGCGAAGCGAACATGACCAAGGACAGCGTGCAGAACGCGATCAAGCGCGGCACCGGCCAGCTGGAGGGCGTCTCGTACGAGGAAGCGCGCTATGAAGGCTACGGGCCGGGGGGCGCGGCGATCCTCGTCAGCTGCCTGACCGACAACCGCACCCGGACCGTCGCCGAAGTGCGCCACGCCTTCACCAAGAACGGCGGCAACCTCGGCTCCGACGGCTCGGTGGCCTATCTCTTCAGGCATTGCGGCCAGTTCGTGTTCGCCCCCGGCACCAGCGAGGACGCGGTGCTCGAAGCAGGACTCGAGGCGGGCGCCGAGGATGTGCTCAAGAACGACGACGGCTCCGTCGAGCTGCTCTGCGCGCCGGCGGATTTCCTTGCGGTGAAGGACGCGCTCGACAAGGCGAAGCTCAAGCCCGAGCTCGCCGAGGTCGTCATGAAGCCGGTGAACGAAAGCGCGCTCGCCGGCGGCGAGGCGGGGCGCATGAAGAGCCTGCTCGAGGCGCTGGAAGGCCTCGACGACGTGCAGGACGTCTACACTACCGCGGTGCTCGACTGAGGATTCTCGGCATCGATCCGGGGCTGCAAGTGACGGGCTTCGGCGTGATCGAATCGAGCGGCAACAACCTGCGTTACGTCACCAGCGGCTGCGTCAAGTCCGGCTCGGGCGAGCTCGCGGCGCGCCTGAAGGTGATCCTCGAGGGGCTGAACGGCGTGATCGCCGAGCATGGCCCGGCCGTGGTCGCGGTCGAGAAGGTGTTCGTCAACGCCAACCCGCAATCGACGCTGGCGCTCGGCCAGGCGCGCGGCACTGCGATCTGCGCCGCGGTGCTCGCCGGCCTGCCGGTCGCCGAGTACACCGCGCTGCAGGTGAAGCAGGCGGTGGTCGGCCGTGGCCACGCCGCCAAGGAGCAGGTGCAGGAGATGGTGAAGCGGCTGCTGGCGCTGCAGGGCTCGCCCGCGGCGGACGCCGCCGATGCGCTCGCCTGCGCCATCTGCCACGCGCACGGCAAGGGGCAGCGCTATCGCAAGGGGCGAGTGCTTTGATCGGACGGCTGACCGGGAAGCTCGTCGGCAAGCACCCGCCGCAGGTCCTGGTCGACGTCGGCGGCGTCGCCTACGAGCTCGATGTGCCGATGAGCACGTTCTACGGCCTGCCGGCGACCGGTGACGCCGTCACGCTCTTCACTCATCTCTCCGTAAAGGAAGATTCACATACGCTGTACGGCTTCGCCACGCTCGAGGAGCGCTCGGCCTTCCGGCAGCTGATCCGCATCTCCGGCATCGGTCCCCGTACCGCGCTAGCCGTGCTGTCCGGGCTCTCGGTGAGCGAGCTGGCGCAGGCGGTGTCGCTGCAGGACGTCACCCGGCTGACGAAGGTCCCCGGCATCGGCAAGAAGACCTCGGAGCGGCTGCTGCTCGAGCTGAAGGGCAAGCTCGGCATGCTCGGCGCGACCGCCGGCGTGGAGAAGGCCTCCGACGTCCTGAACGCGCTGCTCGCGCTGGGGTACAGCGAGAAAGAAGCGCTTGCCGCGACCCGGGATCTCGCGCCGGGCACCCCGGTTGCGGAAGGAATCCGCGCCGCGCTCAAGTCGCTCGCCAAGTCATAATTTGCGCGGTTGGGGCGTGGAGGTTATTCTGCTGAGATAACCGGGGGATACCTCCATGAATAAAAGCAAATTCGCAGCAATTCTCGTGGCTGTCGCAGGCTTGACTGTCAGCGCGCAGGCGCTCGCCGAAGGCGGCGGCTTCTTGCTGGGCGGCTCGCTCGGCAGGGCCCAGGCCAAAGAGGACGCCTGTTTCCTCGACACCAGCACCTTCAGCTGCGACCGCACGGGAAAGGTCGCCTACTCCGTGTTCGCCGGCCTGATGATGAACAAGTATTTCGGCGTCGAAGTCGGGTACCACGACCTCGGCACGCTCGTCGAGCAAGCCGACGCCACCCCCTCGCGCGCCACCGTGAAGACGAAGCTGAGCGAGTTTGTGTTCATTGCCGCATACCCGTGGCTTGACCGGGTCTCCATCTACGCCAAGGGGGGCGGCTACTACGCCAGATCGACGCTGACCTCGGACGTGCCCTCCATGGCCCCGGCGCAGAGCAAGGCGCGCCAATACACCTACGGCGGGGGCGTGAGCTGGGACGTGTTCCGCCACTCCGGGTTGCGCCTCGAGTACCAGCGCTACAACAACATCGGCGGCGCAGAGGTCGGCTTTCATACCGACGTGGAACTGGTCTCGGTCGGAGCGTACTTCAAGTTTTGAGCGTCGAGACTGACCGGCTGATCTCGGCGCGCCCCGCGCCGGGGGAAGAGGAGCGGATCGAGCAGTCGCTGCGCCCCGGCACGCTCGCCGAGTACGTCGGGCAGGAAAAGATCCGCGGCCAGCTCGAGATCTTCATCCAGGCCGCCAAAGGAAGAAGCGAAGCGCTGGACCACGTGCTGCTGTTCGGCCCGCCGGGGCTGGGCAAGACCACGCTCGCGCACATCATCGCCAAGGAGATGGGCGTCAACCTGCGCCAGACCTCGGGCCCGGTGCTCGAGCGCGCCGGCGATCTCGCCGCGCTGCTGACCAATCTCGAGCCGCGCGACGTGCTGTTCATCGACGAGATCCACCGCCTCTCGCCGGTGGTGGAGGAGATCCTCTATCCCGCGCTCGAGGATTTCAAGATCGACATCATGATCGGCGAGGGCCCGAGCGCGCGCTCGATCAAGCTCGACGTGCCGCCCTTCACGCTGGTCGGCGCGACCACGCGCGCCGGCATGCTCACCAACCCGCTGCGCGACCGCTTCGGCATCGTCGCGCGCCTCGAGTTCTACAGCGAAACCGAGCTCGCGACCATCGTCCGCCGCTCCGCCGGGCTGCTGAAGGTGAAGGTCGTCGAGGAGGGCGGCAGCGAGATCGCGCGGCGCTCGCGCGGCACGCCGCGCATCGCCAACCGCCTGTTGCGGCGGGTGCGCGACTACGCCGAGGTGAAGAGCGACGGCACGGTCTCGAAAGCGACCGCCGACGCGGCGCTGAAGATGCTCGACGTCGACGCGCTCGGCCTCGACGTCATGGACCGCAAGCTGCTGCTCGCGGTGATCCAGAAGTTCGGCGGCGGCCCGGTCGGCCTCGACAACCTCGCGCATGTCATCGGCGAGGACCCGGAAACGATCGAGGACGTGCTCGAGCCCTACCTCATCCAGCAGGGCCACCTGCAGCGCACGCCGCGCGGTCGCGTCGCCACGCTCACCGCCTATCGTCACTTCGGCCTCGCCGCGCCGGCCAGCAGCCGCGACCTGCTCTCCGACAGTTGAAGATTCCGGTGCGGGTCTACTACCAGGACACCGATGCGGGTGGGGTCGTCTATCACGCCCAGTACCTGTCGTTCATGGAGCGCGCGCGGAGCGAGCTCCTGAACGAGGCCGGCATCGACCTCGCTCGCTTCACCCGCGAGCACGGCGTGCTGTTCGTCGTCTTCCAGATCGCCGTCACCTACCATCAGCCGGCGCGGCTCAACGAGCAGCTAACGATCAGCGCCGAAGTGGCTAAAATGGGTCGCGCGAGCCTCGTCTTCCGGCAGCGCGTCGAACGCGGCGCGGAGCTGCTGTGCGAGGCCGACGTGACCGTCGCGCTGGTCGACCGCGAGCGGATGCGGCCGGCACGCATGCCCGAAGAACTCTCGAAGGCATTGAGATGAACGTGACGCAGGACCTCGACATCTTCACGCTGATCCTTCACGCGAGCATCGTCGTGAAGGTGGTGATGCTGCTCCTGCTGCTGGTGTCGTTCATGTCGTGGATGTTCATCTTCCAGAAATGGTTCTCGATCCGCCGCGCCCTGCGGCAGGCCGACGAGTTCGAGAAGGAGTTCTGGAGCGGCAAGGACATGACCTCGCTCTACCAGGGCGCGGTCAACAACCGCCATTCGATCGGCAGCCTGGAGCGGATCTTCGAGGCCGGCTTCCGCGAGTTCTCCAAGCTGCGCGGGCAGAAGAGCGCGCAGACCGAAGCGAGCGACATGGTCGACGGCGCGCGCCGCGCCATGCGCGCCACCTTCCAGCGCGAGATGGATTTCCTCGAGCGGCACCTGTCGTTCCTCGCCTCGACCGGCTCGGTCAGCCCCTACGTCGGCCTGTTCGGCACCGTCTGGGGCATCATGCACGCCTTCCGCAGCCTGGCGAACGTGCAGCAGGCGACGCTGGCGCAGGTCGCGCCCGGCATCGCCGAGGCGCTGGTCGCGACCGCGATCGGCCTGTTCGCCGCCATTCCGGCGGTGGTCGCCTACAACCGCTATTCGCACGACATCGACCGCCTCGCCAACCGCTTCGAGAGCTTCATGGAGGAGTTCTCGAACATCCTTCATCGGCAGGCCGTAAGGTAGGCGGATGCCCGCCGTTCAACGCCGGCGCGGCACGATGCACGACATCAACATCGTGCCGTACGTCGACGTCATGCTGGTGCTGCTGGTGATCTTCATGGTCACCGCGCCGCTGGTCACGCCGGCGGTCATCGACCTGCCCACCGTCGACAAGGCGAGCGCGCCGAAAATCGTCCCCATCGAGGTGTTCGTCAAGGCCGACCAGCAGCTGGTGGTGCGCCAGCGCGACGCCGCCGGCGCGATCGTCGTCGAGCGCACCGTCTCGCGCGGCGAGCTCGCCGCTTTCATCAAGTCGGTGCGCGGCAAGGGCGAGCCGGCGGTGCTGATCGGCGGCGACAAGAACGCGCGCTACGAGGCGGTGCTCGCCGTCATGGACGAGCTGCGCCGCCAGGGTATCCAGAAGGTCGGCCTGCAGGTCAAGACCCGCTAGCCGATGGAGAAATAAGTGAGCGCCGACGCCCTCGCATTCCCGCTGCGACGCGAGCCGGCGCTGTTGCGCTCGTTTGTGCTCGCCGCGGCCATGCACGCGGCGCTGATCGCCGTCATGTTCCTCGGCGTGCGCTTCCAGAGCCATCCCCCGGCCACGGTCGAGGTCGAGCTGTGGGACACCTCGCCGCCACCCCCGCCGCAGGCGGAAGTGAAACCCGAGGTGAAGCCCGAGCCGCCGCCCCCGCCGCCGCCGAAAGTGGAGCCCGAGAAGCCGGTGGCGAAGCCCGACATCGCCGTGCAGAAGAAGCCCGAGCCGAAGCCCAAGCCCAAGGCGAAGCCCGAGCCGAAACGCGACCGCGATTTCGAGAAGCGCATGCGCGAGCAGCTGGCGATGGAGCAGAAGTCGGTGGCCGAGCAGGACGCGCAGCGCAAGGAGCGCGAGCTCAAGGCGCTGATCGCCAAGCGCGAGGCCGACGCGCGCAGCAGGGCGCTCGCGGCCTGGCAGGACAAGATCCGCGGCAAGATCCGCGGCAACATCATCCTGCCGCAGGGTATCCCGGGCAATCCGGAAGCGATCTTCGACGTCGCATTGCTGCCCACCGGCGAGGTGCTGTCGGTGAAGCAGCGCCGCTCGAGCGGCCACCCCGCCTACGACGAGGCCGTCTACCGCGCCATCCTCAAGTCCTCACCGCTGCCCAAGCCCGACAACCCGGCCCTTTTCGAACGCCAGCTGGAACTTCGCTTCCGCCCGCTGGACAAATAAAATGCTTTCGTAGCCACAAGAACAACCGAGGAGGAGTCTTGCTCGCTCGCTGGTGCTTCCTGATGTACAGCTTCGCCGCGGCGAGCGCCTCGGCGCAGCTCGCGATCGAGATCACCGGCGCCGGCGCGCAGCGCACGCCGATCGCGGTGGCGCCCTTCGCAGGCGAGAACGCATTGCCGCCCTCGCTTTCGGCCATCATCCGCGGCGACCTCGAGCGCAGCGGCCTGTTCCGCAGCCTTGAGGTGCCGTCGCTGCAGCCCGCGCTCAACGAGGCGTCGCAGATCAACTACGCGGAATGGCGCGCGCGGCTCGCCGACGCGCTGGTGGTGGGCTCGCTGGTCGCGCTGCCCAACGGCCGCTTCGAGACGCGGGTGCGCGTCGACGACGTGGTGAAGCAGTCTCGGCTCGGCGCGGTGGCGCTGCCGACGACGAAGGAAGGCATGCGCGCGGTCGGCCACCGCGCCGCCGACTACGTCTACGAGAAGCTCACCGGCGAGAAGGGCGTGTTTTCGACGCTCATCGCCTACGTGGTCAAGCGCGGCAGCGCCTACGAGCTGCAGATCGCCGACGCCGACGGCCTGGGCGACCAGACCGTGCTCAAGTCCTTCGAGCCGATCATCTCGCCCACCTGGTCGCCCGACGGCAAGCGCCTCGCCTACGTCTCGTTCGAGAACAAGAAGCCGGTGGTCTATGTCCACTCGATCGCCGACGCGAAGCGCACCGTCGCCGCCAACTTCCGCGGCTCGAACTCCGCCCCGGCCTGGTCCCCGGACGGCTCGCGCCTGGCGGTGACCCTGTCGCGCGAGGGCGGCTCGCAGATCTTCGTCATGGCCCCCAACGGCAGCGGCCTGAAGCGCCTCACCAGCTCGGCCGCCATCGACACCGAGCCCCGCTTCTCTCCGGACGGCAGGTGGATATATTTCACATCCGATCGGGGCGGCACCCCTCAGGTCTACCGCATGAGCGCAACCGGCGGCGACGTGCAACGGATCACGTTCGAGGGGAGCTATAATGTGACGCCGCGTCCGAGCCCTGATGGCAAGACGCTGGCGTACATCACGCGCAACGGCGGCAAGTTCCAGGTGGCCCTACTCGACCTCGCGAATCGCCAAGTGCAGATCATCACCGACAGCGACCGAGACGAGTCACCGAGCTTCGCCCCGAACGGCCGGATGATTCTGCTCGCCACGGTCATCAACGGCCGCGGCGTGCTCTCGGCGGTCTCCGCCGACGGCCGCGTCAAACAGCGCCTGACCACGCCGGCGGGCGACGTTCGCGAGCCGGCCTGGGGGCCGTTCATCGATTAGCAAAGAGAGGAGGGAACACCATGACTACAAGAATCCTGCCAATCATCGCCGCCGCCAGCCTGGTGGCACTGTTCGCCGCGTGCAGCACGACCGGCGACGCCGACAAGCCGGCGGCCAAGCCCGATGCCGCCGCCGCGCCGGCGCCCGAGGTGAGAGCGCGCAAGCCGGCGCCGACCGTCGACCTGACTTCGCGCAGCCGCGACAGCTCGGCGATGCTCAAGGACCCGAACAACATCCTCTCCAAGCGGCAGATCTTCTTCGAGTTCGACAAGTTCGAGATCCAGCCCGAATACAAAGGGCTGGTCGAGGCGCACGCCAAGTACCTGCGCGAGAATCCGTCGGCGAAGATGCTGATCCAGGGCAATGCCGACGAGCGCGGCAGCCGCGAGTACAACGTCGGCCTCGGCCAGCGCCGCTCCGACACCGTGAAGCGCGCGCTGATCCTGCTCGGCGCCAAGGACGGCCAGATCGAGTCGGTCAGCCTCGGCGAAGAGAAACCGATGTGCAGCGACCACGCGGAAGGCTGCTGGGCCAAGAACCGCCGCGACGACATGCTCTACAACGGCGAGTACTGAGCTCCATGCTGAACCGGGTCGCCCTCTTCGTCGTCGCCTGCGCCTTCACCGGGCAGGCGCTGGCCGCGCTGTTCGACGATGAGGAGGCGCGCCGGCGCATCGAGCTCCTGCGCCAGAGCCTCGAGGCGCAGAACCGCAGCATCGACGAGCGGCTGGCCAAGATCGAGACGCTGGCGGGTGACCGCAGCTCGCTGCTCGAGTTCGCCTCGCAGATGGAGCAGCTGCGCAACGACGTCGCCGGCATGCGCGGCCAGGTCGAGGTGCTCGCCAACCAGGCGGAGAACCTGGCCAAGCGCCAGACCGAGCTCTACCAGGACATCGACACGCGCCTGCTGAAGCTGGAGAAGGCGCGCGAGGCGCAGGCCGCGCTGCCGGAGAAGCCGGCGGCGAGCGCCGAGCCGGAAGTGTCGGCCGCGGAGACGCGCGCCTACCAGGCCGCGCTCGACCAGTTCAAGCTCGGCAACTACTCGC
>DATNCP010000131.1:0-13900 GCA_035607175.1 Burkholderiales bacterium | reverse complement strand
GCTCTCCACCATCGGCAGCAGCGCCAGCTCGGTCGGCAGGCCGCGCTTCTCGATCTCATCGACGATATGGAAGAGGTAGAGCCGGCTGCGGTCGAACATGCGCTGCAGGTATTCGGGACGCGCGGCGTAGTAGGTGGTCTGCCTCTGCACCAGCGGGCTGTCGATGTCCGGGATGGCGAAGCCCTGGCGGATGCGCTGCCAGAGGTCCTGGGGCGGGACGGTGCGGTCGACCTTCGGCAGAGGCGGCGCTTCAGCGATCTGCAGGCGCTCGCCCGCGAAAGGCGCGGGGGCTGGCGCCGCCTGCGGCGCGGGCGCGGGCGGCGGCGCGACGACCGGCGGCGGCGCGTCCGGGATGGAAATGGACTGCGCCGGCGTCTCGGCTTCAGGCGCGGGCGTCGAGACGCAGCCCGCGAGCATGAAGAGCAACGCCGTGAGAGCGGCGACTCTCAAAAGGTGTTCTTCCAGTCGCGGATCGCCGCGAACACGCGCACCGGATCGGCGAGGCGCTTGCCGAGGTACTTGTTCGCCGACTCGATCACCGCCGGCTCGCGGCAGCGCAGAAAGGGATTGGTGGCTTTTTCGTCGCCGAGCCGGCTGGGCAGCGTCGGCTTGCCTTCGGCACGCAGCTTGCGGTCGCGCACCTCGCGCTGGTCGAGCGCGGTGTTGCCCGGCTCGACGGCCTTGGCGAAGCCGATGTTGGCGAGCGTGTATTCGTGCCCGCAGTAAACCTTGGTTTCGTCGGGCAGCGCGGCGAGCTTCGCGAGCGACGCATACATCTGCTCGGCGGTGCCTTCGAATACGCGGCCGCAGCCGCAGGCGAAGAGCGTGTCGCCACAGAAAAGTGAGCCTGCTCCATAATAGGCAATGTGCGCTCGCGTATGACCGGGGATGTCGAGCACCGAGAAATTCACCCCGAGCTCCGGGAGGGAGACCGTGTCTCCCTCCGCCACCGGCCGGGTCAGCGTCGCGATCGGCTCGTTTTTCGGGCCATAGACCGGCACGTCGAAGCTGCGCAGCAGCTCGGCGATGCCGCCGACGTGATCGGGGTGGTGGTGCGTGGCGAGGATCGCGGCCAGCGCCAGGCCCTCGCGCTTCAGGTAGTCGAGCACGGGCCGCGCCTCGCCGGGGTCGACGACCGCGGCGTGGCTGGCATTGCGCAGCGTCCAGACATAGTTGTCTTTGAACGCGGCGACCGGAACGACTTGAAGCATGGACCGTAATTCCTTCGTGCAAAACGGGGCGCAGAAGTATAACGGCGGCGGACGCTCGTCGCTTTCAGGGTGGTTCTCCACCCCCCAGGGCGCGTATGTGCTCGGCTGGGAACTGGCCCAGTATGACAGCGCCGTTGATGACGTATTCGGTTTCCGGGCAGTACAGGTCGGCCTACCCGAAGTCGACTTTCTGCGACAGAACCGCATCCCATTCCGCTTTTCCCTCGCCCTCGAGCCCGGCGCCGCGCTCGCCGCGGACCCGCTGCAGCTGCCGCTCGCTTCGCAGAGCGTCGATCTCGTGGCGCTGCCGCACGTGCTCGAGTTCCACCCCAACCCGCACGAGGTGCTGCGCGAAGTGGAGCGCGTCCTGATGCCCGAGGGGCACATCGTGATCTCGGGCTTCAATACCGCTTCGCTGTGGCGCGCGCGCCAGGTTTTTACCTTCGGCAAGGAAAGGGCGACGCCCTGGGACGCGAAATTCATCGGCCTGCTCAGGCTGCGCGAGTGGCTGCGGCTGCTGGGCTTCGAGCTGAATGGCGGCATGTTCGGCTGCTACGCTCCGCCGTTCGCGAACCGCACCTGGCTCGATCGCTTTGCCTTCATGGAGAAGGCGGGCTCGCGCTGGTGGCCGATCGCGGGCGGCATCTACGTCGTCCGGGCAGTGAAGCGCGTGCAGGCCATGCGCCTGGTCACGCCGGCGTGGCGCAAGGAGCGCGCGCGGCGCCGCGCGCTTGCGCCGATGACGCAGCGAACGCAAAAGAATCATGAGCAGCAATGAGCCCATCGAAGTCTTCACGGATGGCGCCTGCCGGGGAAACCCGGGGCCTGGCGGCTGGGGTGCAATCCTCCGGGTCAACGGTCGCGAAAAGGAGCTGTGCGGCGGCGAGCCGGCGACCACCAACAACCGCATGGAGCTCACCGCGGTGATCCGGGCGCTCGAGGCGCTGGCGCGCCCGAGCCGGGTCAGCGTCTACACCGATTCGCAGTACGTCCAGAAGGGCATCTCCGAGTGGATCCACTCCTGGAAACGCAGGGGGTGGAAAACGGCTGACAAGAACCCGGTGAAAAACGAGGACCTGTGGCGCCGGCTCGACGAGCTCGCCGCGCAGCATCAGGTAGAGTGGCATTGGGTCCGGGGACATTCCGGACACCCGGAAAACGAGAGAGCGGACGAGCTCGCCAACCGAGGAATACCGGACGGGAATCCCCCATGACCCGACAGGTCGTCCTGGATACCGAGACCACGGGCCTCAACGCCAAGCTCGGCGACCGGATCATCGAAATCGGCTGCGTCGAGATCCTCGACCGGCGCATCTCCGAGCGGATCTTCCACACCTACCTGAACCCCGAGCGCGAGGTCGAGTTCGGCGCGACGCGGGTGCACGGCCTGACCCGCGAGGACCTGCTGGCCAAGCCGAAATTCCCCGAAGTGGCGAAGGACCTGCTCGATTTCGTCGCTGGCGCCGAGATCATCATCCATAACGCGGATTTCGACGTCGAGTTCCTCGACCTCGAGCTCGGCCGCGCGCGCCTCGGTCCGTTCAAGGAGCACGTCGGCGCGATCACCGACACGCTGTTCATGGCGCGCGAGCTGCACCCCGGGCGCAAGAACTCGCTCGACGCGCTGTGCGAGCGCTACTTCGTCGACAACGCCAACCGCACGCTGCACGGCGCGCTGCTCGACGCGCGCCTGCTGGCCGAGTGCTACCTGGCGATGACGCGCGGCCAGGAGAGCCTGATGATGGAGCTCGAGACCCCGGCTGCCGCCGCGGCCGCGCTCGCCGCGCTGCAGATCGACGTCTCCAGCCTGATCGTGCTGCCGCCGCTGCCGGAGGAAATCGTCCTGCACGAGCAGTATCTCGACGGCCTGGACAAGGAGGCGAAGAGCGGCAGCCTCTGGCGCAAGCTCGCCGCCTAGGCTTCGCGCGTCCGCGGCAGCCATTCGCCCGCTGCAAGCTCGCGCCGCATGGCCGGCAGGGTGATGTTGTAGTTGATGAGGTAGACCGTGGTGTCCGCCCGGTATTCCTCGACGTGCTTCTCGGTCAGCACATGCTCGAAGCGCCGCTCCAGGCGCGGCTGCGTCGATGCACTGCTCTTCAGGAACACCTCGAAGCTGTAGCGCCCCGGGCGCAGCTCGAGAGGCGCGGAACGGCCTCGCTCGGAGACATCGAAGAGCACGAATTTCGCCACTACCCGCTTGCCCTCGAGGACGAACGCGGTGAAGGGGTCGACCGCGTTGTCTGCGGTGATCTGTCGTTTCGCCTGCAGGAAGCCCTGCATGTCGACCTCGGCGACCGGGCTGAGGAGGACCGCGCTTTCGGCCTTCCCGTCGATCGTGAGGCGCAGCGCCACCCATTGGATAACGCCATCGCCGCCCCCGGCGTTGCTGAACTGCAGGGGAACCAGCAGCTTCGGGCTGCGCGCACGGCTGGCGCGCGGCAGGATCAGGTCGCCGGCGAGCACCTCGGGCCGGAACTCGAACATCCGCACCTTGCGCACGAGGAAGACGGCGACTGCCAGCGATGCCGCGCCGAGCAGGAGGGCAATCCAGGCGACAAGCCCGGGGTCGCGTGCCAGGCTCGAGAGCAGGAGCAGGCCGGCGGCGGTGCCGGCCACGGCGAGGCAGATCTGCACGGGGGACAGCGCCGACATGACGGGTAGCCGCATCGGAGGATTTTTTCATCTGACCCGCCGTGGCCAGTCCACTTCGGGGGATGCCGATCGGGCCATGGCGCGGGGACCGGGCCGTATACTTTGTCACATGGCGGGCAACCCCTACGAGCTGCACCTCGGCAAGAATCCGGCGAACTATGCCCCGCTGACCCCGCTCTCGTTTCTCGAGAGGGCGGCTTCCGTGTACCCCGACCGAGTCTCGATCATTCACGGCAGCCAGCGCTACACGTGGAAGGAGACTTACCAGAGAGCGCGCCGGTTCGCCTCGGCTCTGAAGAAACGCGGCATCGGTGTCGGCGACACGGTCTCGGTGATGCTGCCCAACATCCCGGCGATGGTCGAAGCGCATTTCGGCGTGCCGATGGCTGGCGCGGTGCTCAACACGCTCAATACCCGGCTCGATGCCGAGACGATCGACTTCATGCTCGATCATGGCGAGGCGAAGCTGCTCATCGCCGACCCGGAGTTCTCGCCGGCCATCGATCGCCTGAAGTCCAGGATCCCGCTCGTCATGGGCGACCAGGCCTACGAGGCATTGCTGGAGGAAGGCGACCCGGACTTTGCGTGGCGCTGGCCAGCGGACGAATGGGAGGCAATCGCCCTCAACTACACCTCGGGCACGACCGGCAATCCGAAAGGCGTCGTCTACCACCATCGCGGCGCGTATCTGAACGCGGTCGGCAACATCCTCGTCTGGGGCATGCCGCACCACCCGGTCTACCTCTGGACGCTGCCGATGTTCCACTGCAACGGCTGGTGCTTCCCCTGGACGATCGCCGCCAATGCCGGGACCCACGTCTGCCTGAGAAGAGTTGAAGCTGAAGTTGTTTTTTCACTCATAAAACAACATAAGGTGACCCACTACTGCGGCGCTCCCATCGTCCACCAGATGCTGATCAACGCGCCCGAAGAAATGAAGCGCGGCATCGACCACAAGGTGAGCGCCCTGGTCGCGGCGGCGGCGCCCCCCGCCTCGATGATCGAGGGCATGCAGCAGATGGGTTTCAACATCACCCACGTCTACGGGCTGACCGAGACCTACGGGCCGGCGACGGTCTGCGCGAAGAATCCGGAATGGGAAAAGCTGCCGCTGGCCGATCAGGTACGCTTGAACGGCCGGCAGGGGGTGCGCTACACGGTCGAGGAGGGCCTGACCGTGATGGACCCGGAGACCATGCAGCCGGTGCCGGCCGACGGCGAGACCATGGGCGAAATCATGTTCCGCGGCAACATCACCATGAAGGGCTACCTGAAGAACCCGCACGCCACCGAGGAGGCCTTCGCCGGCGGCTGGTTCCATTCGGGCGACCTCGCGGTCATGCAGCCCGACGGCTACGTCAAGATCAAGGACCGCTCGAAGGATGTGATCATCTCGGGCGGCGAGAACATCTCCTCCCTCGAGGTCGAGGACGTGCTCTACCGGCACCCGGCGGTGATGGCCGCTGCGGTCGTCGCCCGGCCGGATTCCAAGTGGGGCGAGACCCCTTGCGCCTTTGTGGAAATAAAACAAGACTCAAAGGTGACCGAGCAGGAGCTGATCGAGTTCTGCCGGCAGAACATGGCGAAGTTCAAGGCGCCGCGCGCGGTGGTGTTCGGCGAGCTGCCGAAGACTTCGACGGGTAAAATCCAGAAATTCGTCCTGCGCGAGAGGGCCAAGTCCAGCAGCGCGATCGACACATGAGCGCCGTTCCCAAATCCGACCAGCCGGTCCTGCTGCGCGAAGAGCGCGACGGGATCTGCACGCTGACCATGAACCGGCCGCAGCAGATGAACCTGCTGACGTCCGAAATGCTTTCCGCCCTGCAGAAGGAATTCGATTCCTTCAAAAGCGACAAGAGCGTTCGCGTCGTCGTTCTCGCCGGCACCGGCAAGGGCTTCTGCGCCGGCCACGACCTGAAGGAGATCAAGGCCCTCAAGGCGCTGCCGAAGATCGAGGCGCTGTTCAACCAGTGCAGCCGCATGATGCAGACCATCCCGACGCTGCCGCAGCCGGTGATCGCGAAAGTGCAGGGCGCGGCGGCGGCTGCGGGCTGCCAGCTCGTCGCGCAGTGCGATCTCGCGATCGCATCCGATGCAGCGAAGTTCGTCACCAGCGGCGTGAACTGGGGCTTTTTCTGCTCCACGCCTGGCGTCGCCGTCGGCCGCAACTTGTCGCGCAAGCACGCGATGGAGATGCTGCTGACCGGCGAGGCGATCGGCGCCGCGAAAGCCCTCGAGTGGGGATTGATCAACAAGATGGTTTCGCCACAAGAGCTCGATGCCGCGGTCTCGGACCTGGCGAAGAAGCTGGCGGAGAAGCCGCCCGCCACCGTCGCCGCCGGCAAGCGCGCCTTCTACCAGCAGATGGACCTTGGCCTTGCCAAGGCCTACGAGCTCGCGTCCGGCGTCATCGCCTCCAGCTTCGCCCATGACGAAGGCCGCGCCGGCATGGACGCGTTCATCGAGAAGCGGCCGCCGCCGAAGCACTGATGCGCTACCTCATCCCAGCCCTCGCTCTGCTGCTGTGCCAGGAAGCCGCCGCGCAGCTGTTCAAGTGCACCGACGCCGGCGGGAAGGTCACCTACTCGAGCATCAAGTGCGCCGACATGGGACTGAGGGACGCCGGCGAGGTCAAGGACCGGATCCAGATCACCCCGGCGCCGGCGCCTCAGACCAGCGGGTCGCCGCCCAGAACGCGCCCGCAGAGCGTGGAAGAGCCCGCAAAGCCCGCCGCGGCTGCCGAGCCGCCAGCCCCGGAGCGGCGTTGCTTCACGACCAGCGTGAAGGGCAAGGCGGTTACCCGCTGCAACGACAAGCCCGACGAGGACTAGGCTTCTACTTCGCTGCGCCGAGCTCCTTCAGCGTGAAGACGTAGCTCACGTTGTCGAGCGGTTTGTGGCAGCCGAGGCATTCGGCCTGGTTCGCCGGTCGCTGCGATTTGTCGGTCGAGAACACGGCGTAGTTCCAGTCCGCGTTGCGCAGCATGTCCGGGAAGTCCCTGCCCCAGCCCGCGCCGCTCTGCATCGCGGTGAACAGCAGCAGCTTTTCCGGCTCGAAGAAGCCGTCGGCGCCTTTCACCGGCTGCTTGTTCGCGTCGAGCTTGACCGAGTACACCTCGGCGAAGAGGTACGAGCCGGCCGGCAGGGGCTTGTTTGCCTTCGCGGCATCGATCGCCGCCTTGTTGGCGTAGTAGTAACGCACCTGGCGCGTCGCCGGGAAGTTGATCGTGTGGTACTTGACGAAGGACTTCTTGTAGTCGTCCGGGAAGGTCACGTTGGTCTTCGCCAGATTCGGCAGGAACGACGACTTCGCGGCTGCCACGCTGGCGCCCGGCTGCGAGGCGAAGAACGCGGCGACGTTCGTGATGTCGGCGGGCGAGAGTTGCGTGGCGATCGCGGCCATGGTCGCGATCGGCGAGGTCGCGCTCGGCGCTTTGCGCGCGCCGTCCTTGAATGCCTTGAGCTGGTTCTCGATGTAGACGGCGCGCTGCGCCGCAAGGTTGGGGATCGTGTCGCTGACGCTGACGCCGTTGGCGCCGTGGCAGGCGGCGCACACCTGCGCGACCTTGGCCTTACCGGCTTCGATGTCCGCCTGTGCGTAGGCGAGCGGCGCGACGAGCGCGAGGCAAGGCAAAAGCAGTCGCTTCATGATTCCTCCCGGGGGTGACTGTACGCTAACAGTCGCGGAGGGTGGCCGATTCCCTACAGCCAATCCGGCGCCGGCAGGTCCTTTTCCTTCAGGAACGCGGGGTTGAAGAGCTTCGACTGATAGCGGCTGCCGGAATCGGCGAGGATCGTGACCACGGTGTGACCCGGCCCGAGGTCCCTGGCGAGCCGGATTGCGCCGGCGACGTTGATGCCGCTCGATCCGCCCAGGCAAAGGCCTTCCTTCTTCAGCAGATCGAAAACGACCGGCAGGGCCTCGGCATCCGGGATCTGATAGGCGTCGTCGACCGGCGCGCCCTCGATGTTCTTGGTGACGCGGCCCTGGCCGATGCCCTCGGTGATCGAGCCGCCTTCGGACTTGAGCTCGCCGTTCTTGAACCAGTGGTACATCGCCGCGCCCATCGGGTCGGCCACGGCAATACGGATCTTGCTGTTCTGCTTTTTCAAAAACATTCCAACCCCGGAGAGCGTGCCTCCGGTGCCGATCGAGCAGGTGAAGCCGTCGACCTTGCCCTGGGTCTGCTCCCAGATTTCCGGCCCGGTGCTGCGAAAGTGGCCGTCGCGGTTGGCGGTGTTGTCCCATTGATTCGCCCAGAAGGCGTTCAGCTCCTGCGCCAGCCGCTCGGAGACGTGCACGTAATTGTTCTTGTCCCTGTACGGCACGGCCGGCACCTCGCGCAACTCGGCGCCGCACAACCGCAGCATGTCTTTCTTTTCCTTGCTCTGCGTTTCAGGAATGACGATCAAGGTGCGGTAGCCGCGCGCGTTGCCGACCAGCGCGAGGCCGATGCCGGTGTTGCCGGCGGTGCCCTCGACGATCAGCCCGCCGGGCTTGAGCAGGCCGCGCTTCTCGGCGTCGAGGATGATGTACAGGCCGGCGCGGTCCTTCACCGATCCGCCGGGATTGAGGAACTCGGCCTTGCCGAGGATGTTGCAGCCGGTGAGCTCCGAGGGCCCGCGCAGGCGGATGAGCGGCGTGTTGCCGATGCTGCCGACGAAGCCGTCGCGGACGCTCATCGGCGCATATTCTAGGTGCGCCAGAAGTCGAGCAGGAGGCGGCTGACCGCCTCGGGCTGCTCCTGCTGGACCCAGTGTCCCGCGCCCGGGACGAGGTGGCAGCCGCGCATCTGCCTGCAGGCCTGGCGCTGCATGCGCTCGAATTCGCCGGGTCTCTGGTAGATGCCCCAATCGGCGGCGCCGGCGATGAACATCGACGGCACGTTGATGGTGCGCCCCGAAAGCGCGATCAGCTCGGCGATGAACTCGGGCCCGGTGCCGCACCGATACCACTGCAGCCCGCCCTGGAACCCGGTGTTGCGGAACGCCTCCGCATATACGGCCAGCTCCTCGTCGGTCAGCCACGCCGCCGCGCGTCCCGGCATCTCCGGCGCTACGGTCTCGGCCATGTTTCTGTCGAGCGCCATGACGTAGTAGGTCGGCAGCTTCGCCAGCTCGGCCGCGCTCCACGATTCAAGCGGGTAGGGCCGGTTGCCTTTCCAGTCCGCGCTCTTGAAGTGATAGTAGGCGCGCAGGAAGGCGGCGATGCCTTGCGGGCAGTCGCGCATGTCCGCGTCCGCCTCGCGCGCCGAGTAGTACCACTGGTAATGCTTTCTGCCGAGGGCGGCCAGCTCCCGGTGGATCTCGGTGGATGGCAGCGAGGAAGGCGGCCCGCCGAACGGAGCGCTCATCAGCACCACCGAGCGGAAAACGTCGGGCCGGATCAGCGCGGCATAGGCGGCGACGGGCGAGCCGAAATCGTGACCGACGACATGCGCTTGCCGGATCTCGAGGCGCGAAAGGAGCGCCACGGCGTCTTCGACGATGTTGAGGATGCGGAACGAGCGGAGATCGCCGTCGTAGCGGCCGTCCCATCCGGTCGTGCGGCCATAGCCGCGCTGGTCGGGCGCGAGTACATGGAAGCCCGCTGCCGCGAGCGCCGGCATCAATTTGCGCCAGCTGTAGGAGAGCTCCGGAAAGCCATGCAGCAGCAGGACGCAGGGCTGTCCAGGTGTCCCGGCCTCGAGCACGTGCATGCGCAGGCCGTTGACGGAGTCGACGAACAGGGATTTCAATAGACGTCAGAGAGCGAAGGAGAGCGCATGCCCGCTTATATCATCGCCCAGGTCGACGTTACCGATCCAGGCAAGTACCAGGAGTACGCGAAGCTCGCCGGTCCGGCCACCCTCAAGTACGGCGGCAGGTTCCTCGTGCGCGGCGGCGCGAAGACGGTGCTCGAGGGCAATATCCCCGGGGCGCGCGTCGTCGTCACCGAGTTTCCGGACGTCGAGGCGGCCAAGCGCTTCTACAACTCCGTGGAATACCAGGTGGCACGCGAGAAGCGGCTCGGGGCCGCGGATTTCAACATGATGGTGGTGGAGGGGGCCGCGCCGTAGTATGTTTGTCCGGACAAAGAGGAGGGAGAAATGAAAGCGATCCGCAATCTGCTGCTCATCTTCGCCGTGGCGCTCGCCACGCCGGCGCTCGCCCAGTCCGTGAAGGTCAAGCAGGGCATGCTCAACGTACCGGCGCTCTCGCCGCTCTGGCTCCTGCCGGACGAGGCGAAGAAGCACGGCATCGACATCGAGATGGTGATGTTCCAGCGTTTCGCCGACGCGCGCACCGCGCTTGCCTCCGGCGACATCCAGATCACGGCCTTCGGTCCGCAGGACATCTCGCTCGCGCTCGGCGCCGGCGCGAAAAGCCTGGTCGGCGTGGCCGGCGTGGGCTCGGGCAACGACTGCCTGATCGTGCGCAAGGGCGAGGACATCAAGACCTGGCAGGAGGTGTCCGACAAGCGCATCGGCATCGGCGCCGGCTCGATCTCCTGGCTCAAGTTCGCCGCCTCGGTGCAGGAGAACGGCCTGCAGTACAACAAACTCAAGATCGTCAACATCGTCGGCGGCGGCTCGAACTACCTGAAGGCGTTGCAGGGCAAGGAGATCGACATGGCGGTGGTCTGGCACCCGTTCTGCGCCCAGGCCATCGTCGACGGCTTCGGCGCCTATCCGACGCTGGACCACAACCGGTCGAAGACGGTTGGCGGCCTGATTTCCGTGCTGGCAGTGAACCGGCCGTTCATGGAAAAGAACCGGGACGCGGTGCAGAAGCTCGTCACCGCCTACATCGGCGTGCTCGAGATCGCGCGCAAGGACACCGGGCGCTGGGCGAAGATCTACGCCGAGAAGGCGGGCCTGCCGGAGAACGTGGCCGCCGAGTCGATCCGCACCACGCGCCTCGACCCGGTCATGCCGCTCGAGTCGATCAAGCGCATCTCGCGGTTCCTCTCCGACAACGGCGTGATCACGCGCGACGTGTCGGGCGAGATCGCGCAGTACTACACGTACGATTTCCTCGCCAAGGCGACCGGAAAGTCGCCGGAGCAGCTCGGCATCAAGCAATAACTTGCTGAAGCGGCTGCCGGCGCCCTGGCTGCTGGTGCTGCCGGCACTGCTGGTGGCGCTGTGGCATTTCGCGGTCGACCTGCGCTGGGTGACCGAGGGACTGATTCCGTCGCCGGCGCAGGTGATGCGCTCCTGGTACACCTGGATCTTCGGCTCGGGCGCGGCGATGCTCTCGCCGTACTCGGGCACCTGGCTCGACAACGTCGCCTACTCGTCGCGCCGCGTGCTGCAGGGCTTTGGCCTGGCGGCGCTCGCCGCCATCCCGCTCGGCCTTCTGATCGGCTGGAGCCGCCTCGCCAGCCGCGTCGTCGATCCGACCATTCAGATGCTGCGGCCGGTGCCGATCACCGCCTGGCTGCCGTTCGCCATCGCGGTGTTCGGCATCTATGACGCGAGCGCGCTGTTCCTGATCGGCCTGGGAGCCTTCTATCCGATCGTGGTCAACACCACGCACGGCGTGCGCGATACCAACCTGCTTCTGCTTCGCGCGGCGCGCATGCTCGGCGCCGGCAGCGGCACGGTGCTCGCGAAGGTGGTCTTCCCTTCGGCGCTGCCGTCGATCTTCACCGGCCTGCGCCTGGGCATCGGCATCGCCTGGACGGCGGTGATCGTCGCCGAGATGATCGCGGTGAAGTCCGGGTTGGGCTACGTCCTGTGGGACGCGTATTACGTCGGGCGGATGGACATCTGCGTGGCGACGATGTTCTCGGTCGGCCTGCTCGGCTTCATCTCGGACCGGATCATCGTCTGGGCCGCGCGCTTTCTGCTGCGCTGGCGCACCCTCGAGGCGCACGGGTGATCGAAATCCGCGGCGTGCACAAGGAGTTCGCGAAGGGCGGGCGGCGCGTCGTCGCCCTGCAGGACATTGACCTCACGGTGGCGGAGCGCGAGTTCGTGGCGATCCTCGGACCCTCCGGTTGCGGCAAGTCGACCCTGCTCAACATGGTCGCGGGCTTCGACCAGCCGACGCGCGGATCGGTGAGGGTGGCGGGCGGGGAGATCGCCGCTCCCGCGCCGAGCCGGGGCGTCGTCTTCCAGGAGCCGGCGCTCTTTCCCTGGCTCACCGTGATGGACAACGTCGTCTTCGGCCCGAAGACGCGCGGCCAGCCCGCCGCCGGCTACCGTGCGCGCGCCGCGCAGATCATCGAGCAGATCGGCCTGTCCGGCTTCGAGGCGAGCTACCCGGCGGAGCTTTCCGGGGGCATGCGCCAGCGCGTCGGCATCGCGCGCGTGCTGATCATGGAGCCGAAGGTCCTGCTGATGGACGAGCCCTTCGGTAGCCTCGACGCGCAGACGCGCACACTGATGCAGGAGTTGCTGCTCGCGCTCTGGGAGAGGCACCACCAGACGGTGCTTTTCGTCACGCACGACATCGAGGAGGCGGTTCTCCTCGCCGACCGCGTCTGCGTGATGACCGCGCGGCCGGGGCGGATCAAGAAGAGCATCGAAGTGCGTATGCCGCGCCCGCGCAGCATCGAATCGACCACTTCGCCCGAGTTCAATGCGTTGCGGCGCGAGGTGCTCGACCTCATCCGCGAGGAGAGCCTGCGCGCGGCGATGGAGACCGAGCGCGCCTAGGCGAGCCCGGCGGCGACGCCGAGGACCAGCCCGTCGTCAGGCCCCATCGCCTGCATGCCCACGGGGAGCCCATCCATCATTCTTGCCGGGACGCTGACCGCTGCCAGGCCCGCCACGCTCGCCAGCACCGTAAAGTCCGCCTGCGATTCGGGCGGGCGCTGATCGAAGGGGAACGCTGGTCCGGGCGTCGTGGGCAGCACCAGCACGTCGCATTCGCGGAGCGCCTGGTCCAGCCAGCGCCTCGCCTCGGCGATCCGCGCCTTGGCTTTCTCGATGCGGTCCGGGGCGGCGTCGCGTCCGAACTCGAGCGCCGCGCGAAGGCCGGCCGAAATCTTCGATCCCGGATCGGCGACCAGGGCGGCATGGATCCGCGCTGCCTCGATCTCCACCATGAGCAGCGCCGCGCGGCGAAGCGTCGCCAGGTCGATCGCCGCCGGGACCTCGCTCACTCTCGCGCCGGAACGAGGGGTGACGCAGGCAACCCGCGCTGCGTCAGAGACCGTGGGTGCGAGGACGCCGACGCGGTCGTATTCGGGCATGAGCGGCATCACCCCCGCGCCGTCGATCACTCCGCGCCTGGGCAGGTAGCCGACCACGCCGCAATAGGACGCGGGGATTCGCACCGAGCCGAGCGTGTCGGTGCCGAGCGCGATGTCCGCCAGGCCGGCTGCCACGGCCGCGGCCGAGCCGGCGCTGGAGCCGCCGCAGGTGTAGCCGTGGCGGTGCGGGTTGTGGCAGCGGCCGAACCAGGGGTTGTCGCCGAGCGCGCCGAACGCCGCTTCGTCCATCAGGGTCTTGCCGACGACCGTGTAGCCGGCCGCCCTGAGCCGCGCCACGCAGGGTGCGTCGCGCTGCGCGATGCGACCGCGGTAAGGCGCCATTCCGCCGGCGACGGGCATGCCGGCCACGTCGATGTTGTCCTTCACCGCCAGGCGCAGGCCCGGCTCGCCGCCTCCGACGTAGTGGACGAAGCCGTTCGGCGTCACTTCCTCGCCATGCCGAGGATGCCGCCGGCCGTGGAGCGCGGGTCGCGCTTGCGCCATGTCCCCATGTCGACCGCGGCGAGGAAATTGAACAGTACGCGGTTGAACTCCTCCGGGTCCTCGAGGTTGATGGTGTGGCCGGCGCTCGGCAGCACCGCGAGCGCCGCAGTCGGGATAGCGCGCTTCATGAGCAGCGCCGGCTCGAGGCAGGGATCGTCCTCGTCGCCGGTGACGACGAGCGTGGGCACCTCGATGCGCTTCATGTCGTCGACGAGCTCCCACAGCGACGGCCGCCGGCCCTGCACGCCGCGCATGGTGAGCGCGGCGCCAGGCGTCGAATGCTCGGCGAGCTGGTCGGCGAACTCGCGCCAGCCGCGCGGGTTCTTGTTCTGGAACTGCACCCGCGTCGG
>DATNCP010000161.1:0-10776 GCA_035607175.1 Burkholderiales bacterium | reverse complement strand
TTCCCGGCGTAGACGCGAACATTGCCGTTCACCGGCACATCCTTCAGCCGCTGGTCCTGGTAGCGCGCCGGAATCATCTTCATCCTCGCCGGCAGGTTGAGCCAGAGCTGCAGCGTGTGCACGTTGCCCTTCGGCATCTCGCTGTGCAGCACCCCTCGCCCCGCGGTCATCCACTGCACGTCGCCGGCATTGAGGATGCCGTGCGCGCCGGTGTGATCGCGATGCTCGAGCGATCCTTCGAGGACGATCGTCACCGTCTGCATTCCCCGGTGCGGATGCGTCTCGAAGCCGCCCGGCGGGGCGAACCAGTCTTCGCTGAGAAAGAGGAACGGCGAAGTCTTCTCGTAGCCCTCGGCGCCGATGACCTGCTGCTTCATCTGCACTTGCGAGTTCGCGCCTTGCGGCATGACTCGCCCTACGCGACTGAGGGTTCTCACGCGCGCAGCTTGAACCGCTGGATCTTCCCGGTCGCGGTCTTCGGCAGCTCGTTGCAGAACTCGATCCAGCGCGGGTACTTGTGCGGCGCGAGCTTGCTCTTCACATGCGCCTGCAGTACCGATTTCAGCTTTTCATCAGGAGTATTTCCTGATTTGAGAACCACGAAGGCCTTCGGCTTGATCAGCTTGTTCTCGTCCTCGGCACCGACTACTGCCGCCTCGAGGACGCATTCATGCGTCACCAGCGCCGCCTCGACTTCCACCGGAGAGACGTAGATGCCGCTCACCTTGAGCATGTCGTCGGAGCGGCCGCCGTAGGTGTAGTAGCCATCGGCGTCGAAGCTGTACTTGTCGCCGCTGCGCGTCCAAGGGCCCTGGAAGGTGTTCTTGGTCTTCTCGCGCTGGTTCCAGTACATGATCGCCGAGGTCGGGCCGCTGATCTGCAGCTCGCCCAACTCGCCGGGCTTGGTGATGACGTTGCCGTTGTCGTCGATGAGCCGGACCTGGTAGCCAGGACAGGGCTTGCCGGTGGTGCCATAGCGGACTTCGCCCGGCTTGTTGGAGATGAAGATGTGCAGCATCTCGGTCGAGCCGATGCCGTCCAGGATTTCGGTGCCGGTGCGCTCGGTCCAGCGCTGGCCGAGGTTGGCAGGCAACGCTTCGCCCGCCGAGGTACAGATTCTCAGCTTGAGCTTCTCCTTGGCTGGGAAATTCGGTGAAGCGAGCAAGGCGGCGTAGAGCGTCGGCACGCCATAGAAGATCGTGGGTTTTCGATCAACCAATCTTTTGAAGACAGCATCCGGCGTCGGCCGTTCGGCCATCAGGACGGTGGTGGCACCGACCGCCATCGGAAAGGTGAGCGCGTTGCCCAGACCGTAGGCGAAGAAGAGCTTCGCGGCGGAGAAGACGGTGTCGGACTCGCGGATGCCGAGCACCGGCTTCGCGTAGAGCTCGGCGGTGGCGATGAGGTGCGAGTGCAGGTGCACGGTGCCCTTGGGCGCGCCGGTCGAGCCCGAGGAGTAGAGCCAGAAGCATGGTTCGTCGCGCGTCGTCGCCGCGGCTTCGAATTTCGGCGATGCCTTGAAGAGGAGATCGTTGAGCTGCAGGCCGGTGCAGACGACGTGCGCGAGGTCGCGGCAGTTCTTGCGGATGGGCTCGAAGCTCTTCAGGAGCGCTTCGGAGACGAAAAGCGCGCGGGCGCCGCTGTCGCGCAGCTGGTACTCGTAGTCCGCCGGCGTGAGCAGCGTGTTCAGCGCCACCGGCACGACGCCGGCCTTGATCGCGCCGAGGAATACCGCCGGCCAATCGCAGCTGTCCAGCATGGCGATGGCGATGCGTTGTTCTCTCTCAATTTTCAAAGAAGAAAGAACATTCGCAAAGCGATTGGCGCGCTCGGCGAGCTCGGCGTAAGTGCAGCTTCCGGCGTCGTCGACGAACGCGGTCTTCGCGCCGCGACCGGCCTTCAGGTTGCGTTCCAGCAGGTCTACCGCCGCGTTGTAGTCGCGCGGGAGCTCCATTCGCCGTCCTCCACGGTTGGCTGCGAATTGTACGCGTCCAGGAGCAGCGCTTCGCGCAGGAAAAGGGCCGCGGCACGGGCGAGCTCGCGTCCTTTCGCGTGCGTCACGCTCCAGCGATGCTCCGCCGGCAAGCCTTCCACTTCGAGCTCGAAAAGGTAGACGTCGTCCTCGCCGGTCGCGAGGCGCGGCAGCAACTCCTCGCGCGGCGCGATGTGCAGGCTCGCCTGCACGCCGGGATGGCGCGAGCAGAACGTGGCGAGGAGCCGTGCAGCGATGGCGCGCGCCTCGGGCTCGGCGGCGAGGCGCAGCACTTCGGGCTGGGCGGTGCGGAACACGGCGAGCCGCTCCTCGGCACGCTGGAAAAGCGCGAAAGCTTCCAGGCAGGACTCGCGCAGCGCCTGGCCGGCCGCGGTGAGGTGCAGCCGGCGACCGCGTTGCTCGAAGAGGACGATATCCAGCGTCGCCGCGAGCTTCTTGATCTGCATCGAGACCGTGGGCTGCGCGAGGTGCAACTCCTCGGCGGCGCGCGTGACGCTGCCCAGGCGGGCGACGGCTTCGAAAACGATGAGCTGCGGCAGCAGCCCGTGGCGGAAGTAACGACGCAGCTTCGTGCGCGGCATCTCGGTTCCTTTGTCAGGACCGAGGTCTCGCTTGCAGCCTTGGAAGCTGCCCGGGCGACCGGGGCAACTGCTAGCCCGAATTGACGGCCGACCCGCGTCGAAGCTACTCCCCTGCGGTAGTCGCGATCTTATCTCAAATCATTCGAATTCGAACGCATTGCGTTTTGCGATGGGTCGCATCGCAATACGTCAATTTTCCTGCCGCGGCCGCCCGCGCAGACTCGGCGGCATGGACTTCCTCTCCTCGCTCGCCGCCATCGTCGTCATCGATCTGGTCCTCGCCGGGGACAACGCCATCGTCATCGCCCTCGCGGCGCGGCAGCTCCCCCCCGCGCTGCAGCGGCGTGCCATCGTCTGGGGCACGGTCGGCGCGGTGGTCGTGCGAGCGAGCCTCACCGTCGGCGTTCTCTGGCTGCTGCAGGTGCCGGGGCTGATGCTCGCCGGCGGCGCGCTGCTCGCCTGGATCGCCTACCGCCTGCTCACCGGCAGCGACGACAAAGGCCGCGACATCGCGCCCGCCATGGGCTTCTGGGCAGCGATGCGCACCATCGTCATCGCCGACGCGGTAATGGGGATGGATAACGTGCTGGCGGTCGCCGGCGCCGCGCACGGCAGCGTGCTGCTGGTCGTCATCGGCCTCGTCATCAGCATCCCGATCGTCGTCTGGGGCTCGACCCTGATCCTGAAATGGATCGAGCGCGTCCCGAGCCTTCTCTACATCGGCGGTGCCGTGCTCGCCTGGACCGCTGCCGCCATGATCACCGGCGAGCCGCGGGTCGAGGCCGAGCTCGCCTCGCGCCCGGTGTTTCGCACGCTCGTCTATCTCGCGGTGATCGGCGGCGTGCTGGGGCTCGCCCTTCTGAAGAACCGCAAGCCCGCCACGGAGGTTGCGCAATGAAAGTCCTCGTTCCCATCGATGGCTCGCAGGCCACGCTCGCAGCGCTGCTGCACGTCGGCTCCCTCTCCCACGCCGGGATCGCCGTCGAGACCCTGCTGATCAACGTGCAGCCGCGCTTTCACCGGCACGTCAGCCAGTTCACCAGCCGCGCCGCCCGGGACTCGCTGCGCGCCGAGCGCAGTGCTGCGGCGATGGCGCCTGCGATCGAAGCGCTGTCGCGCCTGCGGCTGCCGTTCCGCGCCGTGTCGGAGCTCGGCGACGTCGCCTGGCGCATCGCCGCGGTCGCCGAGCGCGAGCAGGTCGACGAGATCGTCATGGGCACCGGCCGCCATCCGCAGTGGCTGCGCTGGCTCAACCCGTCGATCGCGCAGGCGGTGATGGAACGCACCGACATCCCGGTGACGGTCCTTGCGCGCGGCCACGCCGGCGCGTTCGAGCGCTACGCCCTGCCCGCCGGGCTTGCCGGCCTCGCCGCGCTGCTCCTGACCTAGACTCGAAACTGCGCGCGCCGGGTATGATCGCGGCGCATGACGTGGTCCATCATCGCGCGCGATCCGGCGAGCGGCGCTTTCGGCGTCGCCATCGCGACGCGCTTCTTCGCGGTCGGCGCGCTCTGCCCGCACGCCGCGAGCGGCATCGGCGCGCTCTCCACGCAGGCGCTGGTCAATCCTCACTACGGCAAGCAGGGCCTTGACCTGCTGCGCGCCCGCGTCCCCGCGCCGGAGGTCGTCAAGCACCTGACGGCGCCGGACGAAGGGCGCGAGCACCGGCAGCTCCATGTGATCGATGCCGCCGGCCGCACCGGCCAGTTCACCGGCAAGCAGTGCATCGACTGGGCGGGCGCGGTTGCCGGAGATGGATTTTCGGTGGCGGGGAACATGCTCGCGGGTCCCCGGGTGGTGGAGGAAACCGCCAGCGCATTTCGAAACACGAAGAAATCCTTTCCCGAACGGCTGATCGCCGCGCTCGAAGCCGGAGAGGCCGCTGGTGGCGACAAGCGCGGCAAGCAATCCGCCGCCCTGCTCGTCTATTCGAAGGAGGAGTACGCCGACCTGAACCTCCGGGTCGACGATCACGCCGAGCCGCTCGCCGAGCTGAAGCGCCTCTACGAGAAGGCGCACGAGCGCTTCGTCGGCTACCTGACCTGCAGCCCGAGCAAGGCGAGCCCCTGGGGCATCTTCGACCGGCAGGAAATCGAGAAGCGCATCGCCGCGCATGCCAAGTCCCGCGCTACTTGAAGCAGGCGGGACTCACCCGCTACCTGAAGCAGGCGGGACTCACCCGCTACCTGAAGTAGGCGGGCCTCACCCGCTACTTCAGGTGCGGGGGCTGCGGACGACGTTCCGCGGCGAGCAGGGCGAGATTCGCGCAGTGGATGGCGTGGACCTGCGCGTCGAGCGCGGCCGCACGCTGGGCATCGTCGGCGAATCCGGTTGCGGCAAGAGCGTCACCGCGCTTTCGATCATGGGCCTCGTGCCGCAGCCGCCGGGCCGGATTGCCGCGGGCGAAGTGCTGTTCGAGGGCGAGGACCTGCTGAAGGCGCAGCCGCAGCGGCTGCGCGACCTGCGCGGCGACAAGCTGGCGATGATCTTCCAGGAACCGATGACGTCGCTCAACCCTGCCTTCCCGGTCGGGGACCAGATTGCGGAAACGTTGCTAAGACATAGAGACGTCTCCAGGGAAGAAGCCAGGAACCAATCCGTCGAAATGCTCCGCCGGGTGCGCATCCCATCGCCCGAGCGCCGCGCCAGGGACTTTCCGCACCAGCTCTCCGGCGGCATGCGCCAGCGGGTAATGATCGCCATGGCGCTCGCCTGCAACCCGAAGCTCCTCATCGCCGACGAGCCGACCACGGCACTCGACGTCACCATCCAGGCGCAGATCCTCGAGCTGATGCGTGCGCTGCGCGAAGAGCTCGGCACCGCCATCATCCTCATCACCCACGACCTCGGCGTCATCGCCGAGCTCGCCGACGACGTCGCCGTGATGTACGCCGGCAAGGTGATCGAGCGCTGCTCGGCGGAGAAGCTCTTCGCCGAGCCGCAGCATCCCTACACCATCGGCCTGCTCGGCTCGATCCCGCGCCTGCACATGGAGCGCGAGCGCCTGGCGGCGATCCAGGGGTTCGTGCCGGACGCGGCGGCGCTGCCCGAGGGCTGCCGCTTCCACCCCCGGTGCCCTTTCAAGATCGGGCGTTGCGCGAACGAGGAACCGCCTCTCACTCGGGTTTCTGCACAGCATCATGTTGCCTGCTGGAGAGCGCCGCTGTGACTGCTCTCCTCCGCGCCGAAAATCTCGTCAAGCATTTCCTGGCGGTGCAGGCGGTCGACGGCGTGAGCCTCGAGCTCGCCGAGGGCGAGACGCTCGCCCTCGTGGGCGAATCGGGCTGCGGCAAGTCCACCGTCGGGCGGCTGCTGCTGCGGCTCATCGAACCAACCGCAGGGAAAATATGGTTCGACAACAAGGAGATTTCACATCTCAAGGAACGTGAAATTCGTTCCCTGCGCCGGGAGATGCAGATCGTCTTCCAGGACCCGTACGGCTCGCTCAATCCGCGCATGACCGTCGGCGCGATGCTCGAGGAGCCGCTGCACCTTCATGGCCTCTACCGGGAGGGCCGCGTCGCCGAGCTGCTCGGCCTGGTCGGCCTTTCGGAAATCCACGCGAGCCGCTACCCCCACGAATTCTCGGGCGGCCAGCGGCAGCGGATCGCCATCGCCCGCGCCCTCGCGGTCGAGCCGCGCCTGATCGTCTGCGACGAGCCGGTATCGGCACTCGACGTCTCGATCCAGGCGCAGGTGATCAACCTGCTGCAGGACCTGCAGCGGCGCTTCGGCCTCTCCTATGTGTTCATCGCCCACGACCTGGCGGTGGTGAAGCACATCGCCACGCGGGTCGCGGTGATGTACCTGGGCAGGATCGTCGAGCTCGCGGACAAGCGCTCGCTGTTCGCCAACCCGCGCCACCCCTATACCCGCGCCCTCCTGTCCGCCATCCCGGTGCCCGACCCGACCCTGGTGCGCAGGAAAGTCATTCTCGAGGGGGATGTGCCGAGCCCCTACGACCCGCCGTCGGGGTGCCGCTTTCGCACCCGCTGCCCCCACGCCCGGCCGCTTTGCAGTACAAAGGTGCCCGCGCTGGAAGACGGCGTGGCGTGTCATTTCTGGAAGGAGATCGGCTCGTTCAGCGCCGCCGCGCCGTTGACAGCGGTCAATGAGAGACTGTTGCGGCTTCAGGCAGCGTTCCACCCCGGAGGTACATCATGAGATGGTTTGGTCTTTTCCTGGCGTTTGCCGTTTCTTCCGTAGCCGCGCAGAGCACCCTGCGCATCGGCCTCGCCGAGGACCCCGACATCCTCGACCCGACCATGGCGCGCACTTTCGTCGGCCGGATCGTCTTCGCCGGGCTGTGCGACAAGCTGTTCGACCTCGACGAGAAGCTGAACATCGTGCCGCAGCTCGCCACCTCCTATAAGTGGTCGGCGGACAACAAGGCCCTCGAGATCAAGCTGAGGAACGGCGTCACCTTCCATGACGGCGAGAAGCTCGATGCCGCCGCGGTGAAGTACAACCTCGAGCGGCACAAGAACATGAAGGGCTCGAACCGGCGCGGCGAGCTCGCGCCGGTGGCGAGCGTCGACGTGGTCGATCCCCTGACCGTGCGGCTCAACCTCTCCGCGCCGTTCGTGCCGCTGCTCGCGGTGCTCACCGACCGCGCCGGGATGATGGTGTCGCCCAAGGCGGCCGAGGCGGCGGGCGAGAAGTTCGGCGCCGCGCCGGTCTGCTCGGGCCCGTTCCGCTTCGTCGAGCGCGTGGCGCAGGACCGCATCGTGCTGCAGCGCTACCCCGGCTACTGGAACAAGGGCGCGATCCACTTCGACCGCGTCGTCTACACGCCGATCGTCGATGCCACGGTCCGCCTCGCGAACCTGCGCTCGGGGCAGCTCGACTTCATCGAGCGCCTCGCCGGCTCCGACGTCGCCGGCCTGAAGAGCGACAGCCGCTTCAAGATCGCGCGCATCGTCGAGATCGGCTACCAGGGCATCACCATCAACGTCGGCAAGAGCGACGAGGCGCAGCAGAACCCGCTCGGCAAGGACGCCCGCGTGCGCGAGGCGTTCGAGCTGTCGCTCGACCGCAACGCGATCGTCAAGGTGGCGATGGACGGCGAAGCGCAGGTCGGCAATCAGTGGGTGTCGCCGGCAAGCAGCTGGTACGTGAAGAGCCTGCCGGTGCCGAAACGCAACGTCGAGCGCGCGAAGCAGCTCCTCAAGGAAGCCGGCGTGCCGAACCCGAGCTTCACCCTGATGACGCCGACGACCTCGGACGCGCAGCGCATCGCGCAGGTGGTGCAGGCCATGGCGAAGGACGCGGGCTTCGACGTGAAGATCCAGTCGACCGAGTTCGCCACCTCGCTCAACCTCGCCGACAAGGGCCAGTACCAGGCCTACGTCCTCGCCTGGAGCGGCCGCGCCGATCCCGACGGCAACCTGCAGAGCTTCCATTTCTGCAAGGCGCCGCTCAACTACGCGGGCTATTGCAAGCCCGAGGTCGACGACCTGATCAACCGCTCGCGCGCCGCCGCCGACAAGGCGCAGCGCCAGAAGCTGTTCGACCAGATCGCCGCCGACGTCGTCCGCGACCGGCCGGTCATCTATCTCTTCCACCGCCACTGGCTGTGGGCGCACAACGCCAAGCTCTCCGGGCTGCGCACGGTTCCCGACGGCCTGGTCAGGGTGCAGGGCCTCAAGATGAACTGAAATGGGACGTTTTCTGCTGCGCCGGCTCGCGCAGGTCGTCCCGACGCTGTTCTTCGTCTCGGTCCTGATCTTCGGGCTGCAGCAGCTGCTGCCCGGGGATCCGGCGATCGCGATGGCGGGAGAGGAGCGAGATCCGGAAACGATCCGCTACCTGAGGGAGAAATTCCATCTCGACGAGCCTTTGCCGGCTCGCTACTGGCACTGGCTCTCGGGCGTGGTGCGCGGCGACCTCGGCGAGTCGGTGCGCATCCAGAAGCCGGTCACCGACCTCATCCTGGAGAAGCTGCCGGTGACGCTGCAGCTCGCGACCATGGCGATGCTGATCGCGCTCCTCATCGGCGTCACCGCCGGCGTGATCTCGGCGGTGAAGAAGGACACCTGGCTGGACTATGCGGCGAACGTATTCGCGCTCTGGGGCCTCTCGACGCCCAACTTCTGGCTCGGCATCCTGCTGATCCTGCTCTTCGCGGTGAATCTCGGCTGGCTGCCGGCCTCGGGCTACGTCAGCCCGTTCGAGGACCTGAAAGGCAACCTCGCCGCGATGATCATGCCGGCGTTCGTGCTCGGCAACGCCTTCGCCTCGGTGCTGATGCGCCACACGCGCAGCGCCATGCTCCAGGTCCTTTCCTCCGACTATGTCAGGACCGCGAGGGCGAAAGGCCTCAACGAGCGCGTCGTCATCCTCAAGCACGCCTTGCGCAATGCGCTCGTCCCGGTCATCACGCTCGGCGCGCTCAGCTTCGGCGAGCTGCTCGGCGGCACGGTGCTCACCGAGACGATCTTCAGCATCCCGGGCTTCGGCAAGCTGATCGTCGACGCGGTCTTCAACCGGGACTACTCCGTGGTGCAAGGCGTGGTGCTGCTCACCGCGACCGTCTACATCGCCCTCAACCTGCTCGCCGACATCGCCTACTTCCTCGTCAACCCTCGCATGAGGGTCGAGTGAAACGGCTGCTGAAGCGCAAGAGCGCCGCCTTCGGCCTCTTCGTCGTGGGGTTTTTCGTCCTCCTCGCCCTGGTGGCGCCCTGGCTCGCGCCGCACGATCCGCTGGCGACGAGCTGGAGCGCGGTGCGCGCCGCGCCCAGCGCTTCCTACTGGTTCGGCGCCGACGAGCTCGGCCGCGACGTGCTTTCGCGGATCGTGTGGGGAACGCGGGCCTCGCTCCTCGCCGGCGTCGTCTCGGTGACGATCGCCCTCACCTTCGGTGTGCCGATCGGCATGCTCGCGGGCTACGTCGGCGGCTGGACCGACATCCTGATCTCGCGCATCACCGACGCGATGCTCGCCTGCCCGTTCCTGATCCTCGCCATCGCCCTCGCCGCCTTCCTCGGCCCGAGCCTCACCAACGCCATGATCGCCATCGGCATCTCGGCGACCCCGATCTTCATCCGCCTCACGCGAGCACAAGTGCTCTCGGCGAAGTCGGAGGAATACGTCGAGGCCGCGCGTGCCCTTGGTAATCCACACCTGCGCATCGCGTTACGCCACATCCTGCCGAACATCGTCGCGCCGCTGATCGTTCAGGCGACGCTGGCGATCGCCGCGGCGGTGATCGCCGAGGCCAGCCTGTCCTTCCTCGGCTTGGGCCAGCAACCGCCCGCGCCGAGCTGGGGCAGCATGCTCAACACCGCGAAGAACTACATCGACCAGGCGCCGTGGATGGCGATCTGGCCGGGACTCTCGATCTTCCTGCTGGTGCTGTCCTTCAACCTGCTCGGCGACGGCCTGCGCGACGCGCTCGACCCGCGGCACAAGTAAGGGCTCTTTAGAGGCCCAATACGGGCTCGGATTGCCGGCGAACCGGTTCCGGTTGAGGCTCCGGCTTTGCCTCCGTCGACGCAGGTCTGAAGCGGAACCACTCGACGAAGGACCCGCCGACCGGGACAAAAAATAGCAGCAGGCCGACGCCTCCTTGCCGGGCCTCGGCCACGAGAAAGCCGTCGCCGTTCATCGCAAGAGAGATTGTCATCGTCTCGACGCTCACCGCGGCGCCGTCCCTGCTCGAGTGGCCTGTCGTCTTGAGCACCAGCATCCCGCTTTGGCAGTCGAAATCACCCCGCTCCCGCGAAAGCAATGTCCGCACCGCGGGTTCTGGGGTGGCAGGCGATTGGTAAAGCAGCACTTCTAGCGCGCCTTCCGCCGGCTGCACCACTGCTACGTGCACTGCCGCTGTCCCACCCTGCCCCAGCAGGCGGGATAGCCTCCTGCCCTCCTCGCTCTCGTTGTCAAAGCGCCCGGCTAGCCTCGGACAGGCCCCGACGGAGGGCTTTTCGATCTGCGCCCATGACGAGGGGTAGTCCAGGTGCTGCACCACGCATCCGGACAGCGCCGCGACACCGCCCAGATATGCAGCAATTCGAAGCCCTTTGACCTTCACCGACTATTCGATTTGATCAAGTCCGACGCCATCAGCTCGGGCGCGACGCCCTCCGCCTCCGCGGCGTCGTAGTTGAGCTCGATCTTGATGCCGTTCGGGTCGAAGAAGAACAGCTGGAACAGCGCCTGGCCGTTGGCGCGGCGCTGGGTGAATGCCACTTTCTCACTC
>DATNCP010000160.1:0-16581 GCA_035607175.1 Burkholderiales bacterium | reverse complement strand
GGATAGCTCTCGATATCCTCGACCAGGGCGTAGAGCTGCGCCGCGCTGTGCGGCACGATCGCCGAACGGGCGATGCGTTTCATGAATAGAATTCTTCATGTCGATCGTGCAGAACCGCAAGGCCTCCCACGATTACTTCATTGAGGAGCGCTACGAGGCCGGGCTGGTATTGGCGGGGTGGGAAGTGAAGGCGATCCGCGCCGGCCGCGCGACGATCGGCGAGGCCTACGTGATGGTGCGAGGCGAGGAGATCTTCCTTGTCGGCGCGAACATCAGTCCCCTTCCCTCGGCATCGACCCATTACGTCCAGGACCCGACCCGCACCCGCAAGCTGTTGCTGCACGCCGAGGAGATCCGCCGGCTGATCGGCAAGGTCGAGCAGCGCGGCTACACGATGGTGCCGCTCGACCTGCACTACACGAAGGGGCGCATCAAGATTTCGATCGCGCTGGCGAAAGGCAAGCTGGAACACGACAAGCGGGCCGACAAGAAGGACAAGGAGTGGGCCCGGGAGAAACAGAGACTGCTACGCAGTCGCTGATTTCTTGCCCGCGGGCTGGGGCTCCGCGAGCGCCATCCACGTAGAGACGACGGTATCGGGGTTGAGCGAGAGGCTCTCGATCCCCTGCTCCATCAGCCAGCGGGCGAGATCGGGATGGTCCGAGGGCCCCTGGCCGCAGATGCCGACGTACTTGCCGGCCTTGCGGCAGGCCTTGATCGACATCGCCAGCATCGCTTTCACCGCGGCATCGCGCTCGTCGAAGTGGCCGGCGACCAGGCCGGAATCGCGATCGAGCCCGAGGGTCAGCTGCGTCAGGTCGTTCGAGCCGATCGAGAAGCCGTCGAACAGCTCGAGGAATTCATCGGCGAGGATGGCGTTGGACGGCAGCTCGCACATCATCACCACCCGCAGGCCGTTCGTGCCGCGCTTCAGGCCGTTCTTCTCCAGCAGGCTCATGACCTCCCGGGCTTCGCCGAGCGTTCTCACGAACGGCACCATCAGCTCGACGTTGGTCAGGCCGAGCTCGTCGCGTACCCGGCGCAGCGCCGCGCACTCGAGCTCGAAGCATCCGCGGAAATCCGGCGCGACGTAGCGCGCGGCGCCGCGGAAGCCCAGCATCGGATTCTCCTCGTCGGGCTCATAGCGCTCGCCGCCGAGGAGCTTCTTGTATTCGTTCGACTTGAAGTCGGAGAGCCGCACGATCACCGGCTTGGGCCAGAAGGCCGCGGCGATGGTCGCCACGCCTTCGACCATCTTCTCCCGGAAGAAGGTGCGTGGGTCGGCATACCCGCGGCACTTCTCCAGTACTTTTGCTTTCAAGGGACCATCGAGAGAATCAAATTCGAGGCAGGCCTTGGGGTGGATGCCGATCTCGTTGTTGATGATGAACTCCAGCCGCGCCAGGCCGACGCCCGCGTTCGGCAGCTGCGCGAACTCGAAGGCGAGCTGCGGATTGCCGACGTTCATCGCGATCTTCACCGCGATGCGAGGCATCTCGCCGCGCTCGCGGGTCGAGACTTCGAAGGGAATCAGGCCTTCGTAGACATTGCCGGTGTCGCCGTCGGCGCAGGAAACCGTCACCTGCTGGCCATCCTTCAGGCGCGAGGTCGCCTCGCCGCAGCCGACCACCGCCGGGATGCCGAGCTCGCGGGCGATGATCGCCGCGTGGCAGGTGCGGCCGCCCCGGTTGGTGACGATCGCCGCGGCGATCTTCATCACCGGCTCCCAGTTCGGGTCGGTCATGTCGGTGACGAGGATGTCGCCCTCCTTCACCCGCGACATCTGCGAGGCATCCGGGACGAGGCGCACCGTGCCGCTGCCGATCTTGTGGCCGATGGCGCGGCCGCTGACGAGCACGCGCGAGCTGCCCTTGAGCGCGTGGCGCTCCTCGACCTCGCGCTTGCGCGACTTCACGGTCTCGGGGCGCGCCTGCAGGACGTAGATGCGGCCGTCGCTGCCGTCCTTGGCCCATTCGATGTCCATCGGCCGGCCGTAGTGCTTCTCGATCGCCACGGCGTACCGCGCCAGCTCCAGGATTTCCTCATTGCTCAAGGAAAAGCGGTTTCTTTCCTCTTCCGTGACGTCCACGGTGCGGGTGGACTTGCCGGCGCTCGCCGACTGCGAGAACACCATCTTCTGCAGCTTGGAGCCGAGCGCGCGGCGCACGATTGCCGGCTTGCCGCGCTCGAGCATCGGCTTGTGGACATAGAACTCGTCCGGGTTGACGGCGCCCTGCACCAGCAGCTCCCCCAGCCCGTAGGACGAGGTGATGAACACCACCTCGCGGAACCCCGATTCGGTGTCGAGCGTGAAGGTGACGCCGGCCGCCCCGAGGTCGCTGCGTACCATCTGCTGCACGGCGGCCGAGAGCGCAACGCCGGCGTGCGCGAACCCCTGGTGGGCGCGATAGGAGATGGCGCGGTCGTTATAGAGCGAAGCGAACACGTGCCGGATCGCCTCGAGGACGTTGTCGACGCCACGGATGTTGAGGAAGGTCTCCTGCTGCCCGGCGAAGGAGGCATCCGGCAGGTCTTCGGCCGTGGCCGAGGAGCGGACCGCAAATGAGGTATCGCTTGAGGTCTGCTTCTCAAGCTTCTGAAAATAAGACCTTATCTCGCTCTCAAGTGCGGCCGGAAACGGGTTCTTGACGATCCAGGAGCGGATTTCCGCGCCGCAGGCGGCGAGCGCTCTGACGTCCTTCGGATCGAGGGTCTTCAGGCGCTGCTCGATCTTCTTGTCGAGGCCGCCCTGGGCGAGAAACTCGCGGAACGCGTCGGCAGTGGTGGCGAAGCCGCCCGGCACGCGGATGCCGGCAGCCGATAGCGCGCCGATCATCTCTCCTAGGGAGGCGTTCTTGCCGCCGACCTGCGGCAGGTCGGCGAGGCGAAGATCCTTGAGCCAAGCCGTGCGCATTCGCCTAGTATTTTAGCCGCGTGAATCCAAAGCGTACGGTCTTCTTCGTCTCCGACGGCACGGGCATCACCGCGCAGATGCTAGGCCACAGCCTGCTGACCCAGTTCGAAGGCGTCGAGTTCAAGCAGATCACCCTGCCCTTCGTTGACAGCCGGGAGAAGGCCGAGGAATGCCTCGCGCGCATCGAGAGCGAGTCGGCGAATGGCAGCGGACAGGCGATCGTCTTCTCCACGCTGGTCAACCAGGACGTGCGGCAGGTGGTGCGCAAGGCGAAAGCGCTGTTCATCGATTTCTTCGAGACTTTCATCGATCCGCTCGAGGCCGGGCTCGGCGTCAAGTCGAACCACACGATCGGCCGCTCGCACAGCGCGATGGACAAGAAGGAGTACCAGCAGCGCATCGAGGCGATCAACTTCTCGATGGCGCACGACGACGGCGCATCCCACCGCGAGCTCAGCCAGGCCGACGTCATCCTGATCGGGGTCTCCCGCAGCGGCAAGACGCCGACCAGCCTATATCTGGCGCTGCAATTCGGCGTGAAAGCGGCCAACTACCCCCTCATCCCCGAGGATTTCCACCGCATGCAGCTGCCCGAGGCGCTGCGCGGGCAGAAGGGCAAGCTCTACGGCCTGACCATCGCACCCGAGCGGCTGCGCGAGATCCGCCAGGAGCGCCGGCCCGGCAGCCGCTACTCCGACCTGGACAACTGCCGCTTCGAGATCGACGAGGCCGACAAGCTGATGCGCCGCGAAGGCATCCGCTGCATCAACTCGACCAGCAAGTCGATCGAGGAGATCGCCACCACCATCCTGCGGGAGCTCAGGATCCCGCGGCACGTCTACTAGCGCCGGCTATTTCAGGACTTCCCAGTTTTCTTCGAGCAGTCCATCGAGCGGGATCAGCTTGTAGGTCTTGTCGCCGGTCTTCTGCACGTTGAAGCAGCCGCTGCCGACCGAGGTGTAGCTGGTGCAGAACTTGTTGCCGTCGATTTTCCAAGACCCGATCAGCTCAGGCGAGGCGGGGCTTGATTTTGCGCGCGCTGTTCCATCCTTCTGATAGCTAGCGGTGCCCGAGCGGGGAGCCGTGTTTGCGCGGTCAACCCCCGTGACCCTCACGTTCATCCCGTTCGACAACAGCGTCTTCAACTGGCCGCTGGTGAGGACAGTCGGCTGCGGCTTCTGCGCCCAGGCAGAGCCGAGCATTGCAAAAGTCAGAATCGCCATCAGTAACGTTTTCATTGAGGTTCCCTCCGTAGCGAAATGCTACTCCGTACGTAAAGACAGATCGCAGCCGCGGCGGCAACATTCAGTGACTCGGTGCCGTCGATCATTGGAATAGTCACCTTCAGATCAGTGTGCCGGATCGCCTCCGGGCTTACGCCCCGACCTTCGGCGCCGAAGAGCCAGCCGACTGGGCGGCCCAGGTCCGCTTCCGCCAGAACCACGCCGCCGCGGGGGACCGTGCAGAGGATCCGGCCGGCAAACCGTTCCAGCTCTTCTTCGAGGGACGAAACCGTTTTCAGCTGCAGCGCGAAGTGCGCGCCCATCCCCGCGCGCAGGGTCTTCGCCGACCAGGCATCGGCGCACGCGCGGTCGAGGGTCACCGCAGCCACGCCGAAAGCCGCGGCGCTGCGCATGATCGCGCCGACATTCCCCGGATCCTGAACGCCTTCCAGGAAGACCGTGTCGCCCTTGGCCGCTCTCGGGGACGGAATCGAGATCTCGGCGGCAATACCGGGGGGAGTTTCCGCGTCGACGACCCCGGCAAAGACGCGGTCGCTCAGGATGATCGGGCTCGCGGCCATGCTGGCGACTTCCGGCCGCGCCTTGTCGCTGACCAGGAAGGCGTGCACCTCCAATCCCGCCTGCAGCGCGGCCTGGACGAGATGCGGGCCCTCGATCAGCGCGCGGCCCTTGCTCCTGCGGTAGCGACCGTCGCTCGCGAGCTTCGTCCAGTGACGCACCTTCGGGTTATCGCGGGAAGTCAGCTTCATGGCGCGCAGGTGCGAAAGCCCGCGAAAATGTCGGCGCGCTCCGCGGTGTAGAAGTTGCGGAACCTGGCGTGCGCGATCTGCGGCGGCGTGGCGAAGCTGCCGCCGCGCAAGACGCGGTGCGTGCCGAACCAGGGCTCCGAATACTCGGCGTACGGGTCGCGCAGGAACCCGGGGTATGGCAGGAAGGCCGACGAGGTCCACTGCCAGGCGCTGCCGAAGAGCTGTTCCATGCCCGGCTCCTGCGCCGCGCGTTCCCACTCCGCCTCGCTGGGCAGCCGTCGCCCGGACCAGCGGCAATAGGCCTCGGCCTCCAATGCGCTGACGTGCAGTACCGGCTCGTCCAGCGGGATGTCGATCCAGCGATCGAAGCGCCGCATTTTCCCGCCCTTCCAGTAGGCCGGCGCCCCATGCCCCGTCGCCTCGACGAATGCCAGGTATTCGCCGTTGGTCACGAGTCGCCGAGAGATCCGGAAGGGCGCCAGCAGGACGACGTGCGCCCATTTCTCGTTGTCGAAGGCGAATTCGGCGCTCCTCGGCGAGCCGAGGTGAAAAGGCCCGCCGGGGATCTCCAGATCGCCCTTTGCCCCGGAGATCTCGGGTGCGGAACGCAGCGGCGGCGCCGGATACCCCAGCGTTTGGCGGGTGTAGTGGAACGCCTCGGCGTGCATCCGTTCATGCCTTGCGGCGAGGCCGACAAAATAGGGATCAGCGTCATGGCTCAGCACGCGTTCGAGCACCCGGTCCCGATACGCGATCGTCTCGTCGAACGACGGCAGCGGGAGCTCCCAGCGCACATCGTGCGCGACGGTGGCCGAGTTGTAGAGGGCATCCGCGTTCGGCAGAATCGACGTGGCCCCCTTTTGTCGCAGACACCAAAACTCCTGAAACCAGCCGACGTGACCCAGTTCCCAGCGCGGCGGATTCACGATCGCGAGCATGGGACCGAATTCCTTGTCGTCGCGCAGATCGTCGGCGACGGCGCGCGTATGCGCCCTGGCCTCTCGCAGCTCGCTGAGGAAATTCACGCGGCAGAGTCTAAATGAGAATCGCGCTCGTCACGCCGGCCCGCCCTGGCGCCCGCACCGGCAACCGCCATACCGCGCTGCGCTGGGCGGCGTTCCTGCGCGCCGCCGGGCACCGGGTCGCCATCTCCACCGAATGGAGCGGCGAAACCGCGGACGCGATGCTCGCCCTGCACGCGCGCCGCAGCCACGCTTCGATCAAGGCTTTCCCCGGCCCGGTCATCCTTGCTCTGACTGGCACGGACGTCTACCACGACATTCACCACTCGCGCGAAGCACGCGAATCGCTCGAGCTTGCCGATCGCCTGATCGTCCTGCAGCCGAAGGCGGCCGAGGAATTTTCGACCGACAAGAAAGTGCACGTCGTGGTGCAAAGCTCCGCGACGCGCATGCGGCACCAACCCATCAAAAGCCGCTTTCGAATCTGCGTGATCGGGCACCTGCGAGCCGTGAAGGATCCCCTGCTGACCCTCCGGGCGCTTCAGCACCTGTCGCAGGAAATCGAAGTGATCCAGCTCGGGGAGCTCCTGGAGCCGGAACTCAAGCCGAAAACCAGGGACGCGCGCTACCGCTGGCTCGGCAGCGTGCCGCATGCCCGCGCCCTCAAATGGCTCGCCTCGAGTCACGCCATGGTGATCAGCTCGCGCATGGAAGGCGGCGCCAACGTGGTCTGCGAAGCGCTGCGCATCGGCGTCCCGGTCCTTGCTTCCCGCATCGCCGGCAACGTTGGCCTGCTCGGCGAGCGCTACGCGGGCTACTTCCGGGTCGGCGACCAGCGAGACCTGGCGCGGCTGATTGAAAAGGCGATGGAAAAGTCCTTCTACGGCAGGCTGAAGCGCCAGGTGGCGCGTCTGCGCCCAACCGTCGCCCCGCGCAGCGAGGCTAGAGCGTTGTTAGCCAGCGTTGCGTCTCTCTCCCGATCGCCTCGAGGTCAGCGGCGCGCTTGAGCGAGTGGTCGGCGCCCTCCAGCCAGTGCATCTCCCACGCCGCGGGAACATGCTTCTCCATGAGGTCGCGGCGGCAGAGTGCGTCGCGCGTGCCGTTGAAGCACAACACCGGTATTCCAATCTTTGAAAGATGCTCGATTCGCAACTTGTCGGGCTGTCCGGCCGGATGCAGCGGATAGGCGAAAAGCAGCAGCCCGGCGCAGGCGAAGCCGTCGGCGGCGAGCATGGAGGCTGCGCGACCGCCCATCGAGCGGCCGCCGATGATGACGTTCTCCTTTCCAGCGGCTATCGCTGCGATCCTGGCCTTCAGCACGGGCATCGGGTCGGGGATCTTCCGGCCCTTCTCGCGGTACGGGAAATTGAAGCGGACCACTTCGAGGCCGATGCCGGTCAGGGTCCGGTCGAGGGCCAGCATAGCGCCGTCGTCCTTGTGGCCGCCCGCGCCGTGCGCGCAGACGAAGACGCGGCCGCTCAATCTCGCTGCTGCCGCCGTGCGTGGCGCAGCATCAGCAGGCGATACCGGCGGAGACGCTGCGCCTCGGGCAGGTCAGCCCAGCTCTCGCTGAAGAGGTCTCTCTCGTAGAACACGCCGACCGGGTAAAAGCTGCGGCGGTGGATCTCGCACGGGCCGGCGCGCCCGAGCGCGTCGAGATGCTCGGGGGTCGCGTAGCCCTTGTGCTGGTCGAAACCGTAGCCCGGGTAGCGCTGGTTCAAGGCGCGCATCTCCGCGTCGCGCGCGGTCTTGGCGAGAATCGAGGCTGCGGAGATCGGCTTGTAACGCGCATCGCCATCGACGAACGCCTTGGCGCGGCAGGGCAATTCGCGAGGGCACTGGTTGCCGTCGATCCAGGCCTCCTCCGGCGGCACGCCGAGCGCAGTCACGGCGCGCCGCATCGCCAGCATCGCGGCCTGGAAGATGTTCAGCCGGTCGATCTCTTCCACGCTGGCGGATGAAATCGCGAAAGAAATGGCGCGCTCCTTGATGCGCTCGGCAAGCAGCTCGCGCCGCTCCGCCTTCAGGACCTTGGAATCGGCCAGGCCGCGGATCTGGCGTGTCGGGTCGAGGATCACCGCCGCCGCGTAGACCGGGCCGGCAAGCGGGCCGCGCCCCGCTTCGTCGACGCCGCAAACGACGACTTTAGCCACGCCGCTCCAGGACCTTGAACACCGCTTCGGCTGCGCGCTCTGCAGCGTTGCGGCGCAGGAGCTGGTGGAACTCGGCGAAGCGCTCGCGCTGGCGCCGCTGGGCCTCGCCGTCGCGCAGCAGGTTGATGAGCGCGGCGCAAAGCGCGCCGGGCGTGGCTTCGTCCTGCAGCAGCTCTGGAACCAGCCGTTCGCCGGCGAGCACGTTCGGCAGGCCGACGTACGGCAGATAGGCCAGCGAGCGCATCAGGTGCCATGAGAGCGGCGACTGCCGGTAAGTGATGACCATCGGCGTCTTGAATAGCGCCGTCTCGAGGGTCGCGGTTCCGCTCGCCACCAGCGCCATGTCGGCCGCGGCGAGCGCTTCGTGAGAGTGACCAAAAAGCAGCGTGAGGGGCAGGTCGGTTCGCTGCTGCTCGTACAGGGCGCGCTCGAAGATGTCCCGCGTCTCGCGCGTCACCACCGGCACGACGAAATGCACGTCGTGCACTTCCTGCCGGAAACGGTGCGCGGTGAGCACGAAGGTGGTCGCCATGTATTGCAGCTCCGAGCGCCGGCTCCCGGGCAGGAGCGCGACGATCAGCTTGCCGGAAGGCAGGCGCAGCTGGGCGCGGGCTTCGTCGCGCGGCGGCTTTTCGGGAATGATGTCGGCCAGCGGATGGCCGACGTAGGTTACCGGCACGCCGATCTTCTCGTAGAGCGGCGCCTCGAAGGGGAACATGACCAGGATGTGGTTTACCGCCCGCGCCACCCGGTGCACGCGCCAGCGGCGCCACGCCCAGATCGTCGGGCTGACGTAGTGCATCGTCGGAATCCCCGCCTCCTTCAGCTGCTGCTCGAGGCCGAGGTTGAACTCCGAGGAATCGATGCCGATGAACAGGTCGGGGCGCTCGGCGAGCAGCTCTCGCGCAAGCTGCCGGCGGATACCGGCGATCTCGCGGTAGTGCAGCAGCGCCTCGGTGATGCCGCGCACCGAGAGCCTCTCCATGGGGTAGTGCGAGCGGAACCCCTGGCTCATCATGCGCGGCCCGCCGATGCCGGCGAAGTGCGCCGGCCGGCCGCGCGTCTTGATCGCCTCGATCAGGTGCGCGCCGAGCTGGTCGCCGGAAGCCTCGCCGGCCACCATGCCGACGCGCAGGGGTGAGGCCATCTAGCGGATGACGCCCCGCTTCGACTGGGCGACGAAGTCGAGGATGTCGCGCACCGGGCTGCATTCCCTCGCCTGCGCCTCGAGCTCGCGCTTCGCCTCCTCCAACCCGAGCCCGCTGCGATACAGGGTGCGAAAGGCCTTCTTCAGACCCGCAATCGCCTCGGGCGCGAAGCCGCGGCGCTTCAGGCCCTCGGCGTTGATGCCGATCGGCCGCGCCATGGGTCCGGCCGCCATCACGTACGGCGGCACGTCCTGCGACAGGCTCGAGCCCATGCCGGTGAACGCGTGCGCGCCGACGTGCACGAACTGGTGCACCAGCGTCATGCCGCCGAAGATCACCCAGTCGCCGACGACGACATGGCCGGCGAGCTGGACGCCGTTGGCGAAGATGGTGCGGCCGGCGATCTGGCAGTCGTGCGCGATGTGGCAGTACGCCATGATCCAGTTCTCGTCGCCGAGGCGCGTCACGCCCACGTCCTGCGCGGTACCGCGGCTGATGGTCACGTACTCGCGGATGGTGTTGCCGTCGCCGATCTCGACCGAGGTCGGCTCGTCGCCGTACTTCTTGTCCTGCGGCGGCGCGCCGAGCGACGCGAAGTGGAAGATCCGGTTGCGGCGGCCGATGCGCATCCGGCCGTCGAGCACCACGTGCGAGCCGAGCCACGTCTCCTCGCCGACTTCGACCTGGGGGCCGATGACGCAGTACGGGCCGACCGTGACGCCGCGCGCCAGGCGCGCGCCGGGGTCGACGAGCGCAGTCGGATGGATGCCCGCGGTCATTTCTTCGCCGGCGCGATGGTGCAGAGGATCGACGCTTCGGCGACCACGTCGCCGTCGACGCGTGCCACGCAATTGAACTTGCCGATGCCGCGCATGGCCCGGTCGAACGTCACCTCGAGCTCGAGCTGGTCGCCGGGGACCACGGGCTTCTTGAAGCGCGCATCGTCGATGCCGAGGTAATAGTAGATCTGGTCGGTGCGGGGCGCGTCCTCGGCCAGCATCGCCAGGATCGCCGCCTGCGCGAATGCCTCGAGGATCAGCACACCGGGCATGATGGGCCGGCCGGGAAAGTGGCCCTGGAAGTACGGCTCGTTCGCCGAGACATTCTTCACCGCGACCACGCGCTTGCGCGGCTCGCATTCCTTCACGCGGTCGATCATGAGAAAGGGATAGCGGTGCGGGATGAGCTCCAGGATCCGCTGCAGGTCCATCTTCATCATTTCTTGCCCGCCTTTCCTTCGAGAGCCCGCACGCGTTCGGCCAGCTCGGAGAGCCGGCGCACCAGGACCGCGGTGCGCGCCCAGGCGCTCTTCTCCTCGATCGGGAAGAGCGCGGTGTACGTGCCCGCCTTGAGGATCGAGCTCGGCACCGCGGTGCCGCCCGAGATCTCCACCTTGTCGACGATCTTGAGGTGCCCGCCGATCATCGCCGCGCCGCCGATCGTGCAATGCTTGCCGATTTCGGTGCTGCCGGCGATGCCGGTGCAGGCGGCGATCGCGGTGTGCGCGCCGATGCGCACGTTGTGGCCGATCTGGATCAGGTTGTCGAGCTTCACGCCTTCCTCGATCACCGTGTCCTGCAGGGCGCCGCGGTCGATGGTGCAGTTGGCGCCGATCTCGACGTCGTCGCCGATGCGCACGCCCCCGATCTGCGGGATCTTCAGCCAGCGGCCGCCGTCGTTGGCGAGGCCGAAGCCGTCGGCGCCGATCACCACGCCGGAGTGCACCACGACGCGCGCGCCCAGGGTGCAGCCCGGATAGATCACGACCCGCGGATAGAGACAGGTGTCGTCGCCGATCTGCACGCCCTCCCCGACCACGCAGCCCGGGCCGATCGAGATGCGCGCCCCGAGGCGAGCCCCGGGAGCGACCACCGCGGAGGGATGCACGCCCGGACCCTGGTGGCTGGCCGGATTGAAGAGCTGCGAGACGCGGGCGAAGTAGACGTAGGGTTTCTCGCAGACGATGCGCGGCCGCGCAGTGAGGCTCTCGCCTTCGGCGGCGACGATCACCGCGCCGGCGCGGGTCGCGGCCAGCTTCGCCTTCAGCTTCGGATCGGCGAAGAAGGTGATCTGCTCCGGCGTGGCGTGCTCGAGGGAGCCGACCTGGCTGACGAGCGTGCCGGCGTCGCCGGCGACGCGACCGCCGAGGCGCGTTGCGATCTGCCCGAGCGTGAGCGGCCCCGGCATCGGCCTATTTCGCCGGCGGCTTGCTCTCGAGCGCCTTGATCACCTTGTCGGTGATGTCGATGCGCGGACTGCGGTACACAGCGTCCTGCAGGACCAGGTCAAACTTCTCCTGCTCGGCGATCTGGTTGATCACCCGGTTCGCCTGCTCCACCACCTGCGCCAGCTCTTCGTTGCGGCGCTGGTTGAGGTCCTCGCGGAACTCGCGCTGCTTGCGCTGGAACTCGCGATTGAGCTCGCCGAACTCGCGCTCGCGGTTGCGCCGCTGGCCCTCGCTCATCGTCACCGCGTTCTTCTCGATGTCGTCCTGCATGCGCTTCAGCTGGTCGGCGACCTTGGCGAGCTCCTGGTCGCGCTTCTGGAATTCGGCTTCGATCTTGCGCTGCGCGCGCACCGCCGGCGCGGCCTCGCGCAGGATGCGCTCGGTGTTGACGTAACCGATCTTCATCGACGTCACGCCCGTCGCCGGGGCGGAAGACTGCGCCGAGACGCCGAGCGTCGTCACCGCCAGGAGCGCGGCCAGGACCAATCGTGTCGTGTGGAGGGTATTCAAGCTTCAGAACGCGGTACCGAAGGTGAATTGTAGCCTCTGCACGTGGTCCGTGCTTTTGGCGTTGAGCGGCTGCGCGAACGACAGGCGGAGGGGACCGAACGGCGATGACCAGGAGAAGCTCAGGCCGGTCGAATAGCGCAGGTCGTTGAGCTGGTAGCGGTTGAAGAAGACGTTGCCGCCGTCGACGAACCACGCGAGGCGCAGCGACTTGTCCTGCAGCGCACCGGGAACCGGGAACAGCACTTCCATGCCGCCGGTGAGCTTGCGGTTGCCGCCCAGCGTCGTGCCGAACTCGTCGGTCGGGCCGAGGCTGAGCGAGCTGTAGCCGCGCACCGATCCCGGCCCGCCGGCGTAGTAGTTCTTGAAGAACGGCAGCGGCTTCTCGCTGTATCCCTCGGCGAAGCCGACGTCGATGCCGGCGAAGAACGTGTAGATGCGGGTCAGCGGGACGTAATACTGCTGCTGGAAGCCGAGGCGGTAATACTGCAGGTCGCCGGCGGCGACCTCGCTGGTGGCGCGCGTGAGCGAGCCGGCGTTGGTCTGGATCAGGCTGTCGCGCGTGTCCCGCGACCAGCCGGCGGTCAGCGCCCCGTAGGTGTACTGGTGGCCGAACTGGTCGACGAAATCGAGGTACTGCTTCGGGCTGGTCTCGAAGGTGTCGAGCCGGACCCGTTCCATGTTGAAGCCCGTGTCGATGCGCGAATACTCGGAGATCGGGTAGCCGAACTTGATGCCGCCGCCATAGGTATCGGTGGCGTAGGCGCCGACCACGAGCTGCGACGCGTTGGTCTTGCGGCGGTAGACGTCGAATCCCTGGCTGACGCCGTCGACGGTCCAGTAGGGATTGAGGAAGGACAGCGAATAGACCTTGTTGACGCTGCCGCTGTTGACGTTGAAGGAAAGGAAGTTGCCGGTGCCGAACACGTTCGCCTGGGTGAGCGACGCCGACAGCGCCAGCTTCTCGACGTTGGAGAAGCCGAGGCCGAACAGCAGCGCCCCGGTCGGCCGCTCCTTGAGGCTGTAGAGGATGTCGACCTGGTCGGGGCTCTGCTCGACCGGCTGGGTCTCGACGTTGACCTCGCTGAAGTAGCTGGTGCGGTCGATGCGCCGGCGGGAGAGCTGGATGCGCGAGGCGTCGTAGTAGGCGCCCTCGATCTGCCGCATCTCGCGGCGCACCACCTCGTCGCGCGTCTTGACGTTGCCCGCGACGTCGATGCGCCGCACGTACACGCGGCGACCCGGGTCGATGACGATGTTGAACGCCACCGTGCGCTTCTCCTTGTCGACGTCGGGGATGGCGTTGGCGTTGGCGAAGGCGTAACCGTCGTTGCCCAGGCGGTCGGTGATCGCCTTGGTGCTGGCGGCAAGCTTTTCGCGCGAGAAGACGTCGCCGGTCCTGAGCTGTACCAGCCGCTCGAGCTCCTCGCGCGGCACCAGCATCTGCCCGGAGAGGCGCACGCCGGTGACGGTGTACTTCTCGCCCTCGGTGATATTGACCGTGACGTAGATGCCCAGCCGGTCGGGCGTGATCTGCACCTGCGTCGACTCGATGTTGAAGTCGAGGTAGCCGCGGTTCTGGTAGAACGAGCGCAGCGTCTCCAGGTCGGCGGCGAGGCGCTCGCGCGCGTAGCGGTCGTGCTTGGTGTACCAGGTGAGCCAGCCCGGGGTGCGCAGCACGAACTGGTCGATCAGCTCGTCCTCGCTGAAGGCGCGCGCGCCGACGATGTTGATGCCGCGGATCTTCGCCACGTCGCCTTCGGTGACGGTGATGTTGATCGCGACGCGGTTGCGCTCGAGCGGCGTCACCGTGACCTGCACCGCGGTCGCGTACAGGCCCCGCGACAGGTACTGGCGCTTCATTTCCTGCTCCGCGGCGTCGAGCAGCGCGCGGTCGAAGATGCGGCCCTCCGCGAGTCCCAGCTCGCGCAGCGCCTTTTTGATGTTGTCGGGCTCGAATTCCTTCATGCCGACGAAGTCGATCTGCGCGATCGCCGGGCGCTCCTGCACGAGCACGACCAGCACGTCATTGTCGACCTCGAGGCGCACGTCCTGGAAGAAGCCGGTGGCGTACAGCGCGCGCACCGCGCGCCGCGCCTTGTCCTCGTCCATCGTCTCGCCGACCTTGATCGGCAGGTAGCTGAAGACGGTGCCGGCCTCGGTGCGCTGCAGTCCCTCGACGCGGATATCCTTGACGACGAAGGGCTGGAAGGATTGCGCCCCCGCGCCGGCGGCGGCCACGAGCAGAATCGCGGCGCATACCGCGGCGAGCCCTCTGCGCATCAGGTCAACCGGTCAGGAGACGATTGAGGTCGTTGTAGAACGCGAACGCCATCATCACCAGCAGCAGCGCCAGGCCGACGCGCTGGCCGAGCTCCATGGCCCGCTCCGACACCGGCCCGCCCTTGACGAGCTCGATCGCGTAGTACATCAGGTGCCCGCCGTCGAGCAGCGGGATCGGCAGCAGGTTGAGCACGCCGAGGCTGATGCTGATCAGGGCGAGGAAGCTGATGTAGGAGATCCAGCCCATCTGCGCCGACTGGCCGGCGAAATCGGCGATCGTCACCGGCCCGGAGAGATGCTTCCAGGAGACTTCGCCGATCAGCATGCGCCCGAGCATCTTCAGGCTGAAGACCGAGATGTCCCAGGTCTTGGCGGCGCCTTTCGCGAGGCTGGCGAGCGGGCCGTGTTGCACGCGGATCAGGATCTTGTCGGTGTGCGAGGCCGGCACGCGCGGCGCCGCGCCGATGCGCCCGACACGGCCCTGTCCCGCTGCCACCGCTTCCGGCGTCACCTGCGTGGTTCTCGTCGCACCGTCGCGCTCCAGCGTGAGCTGAAGCGGCACTCCCGGATGGGCGCGGACTGCGGCGACCAGGGCTTCCCAGGTGTCGATGTCCTTGCCGTCCGCGCGCAGGACGCGGTCGCCCGGCGCGAGGCCGGCGCGCTCGGCCGGGCCGCCGGCGACCAGCTGACCGAGGACCGGGTCCAGCGCCGGCCGCCAGAGGCGCAGGCCGATGCGCTCGAGCACGTCGCCTTCCACTTCGTTCGCCGGGAACTCGCGCAGGTCGATGGTCACGGTGGCGATGTGGCCGCGCTCGTTGAGCGTCTCGAGGCGCACCGCCTGCCGCTGCAGCGCGGCCTGCAGGATCTGCCAGCGCAGGTCCTGCCAGGTTGCGACCGGCTCGCCCTCGACCGAGCGCACGGTGTCGCCGGTCGCGATGCCCGCCGCAGCGGCAAGCGTGCCCGCGGGTGGCGCGGCGAGGACCGGCCGCGCTTCCGGCAGGCCGTACATGAAAAGGCCGGCATAGACGAGCACGGCGAAGATGAAATTGAACAACGGCCCGGCGATGACGATCGCGATGCGCCGCCAGACGGTCTGGCGGTTGAAAGCGCGGTCCGCCTCCTGCGGATCGACCGGCCCTTCCCGCTCGTCGAGCATCTTGACGTAGCCGCCGAACGGCACCGCGGCGATCACCCATTCCGTCTGGTCCTTGCCAACGCGCTTTATGAACAGGGACCTGCCAAAACCAACCGAGAAACGAAGGACCTTCACACCGCACAGCCGCGCGACGAGGTAGTGGCCGTATTCGTGCACCACGATCAGCACGCCGAGCGCGACGATGAACGCGACGACGGTGTGAATGAAGCTCATGCGGCCTGGGCCAGGACGCGCGCCGCGGCGAAGCGGCGGGCATGGTCGTCGGCGGCGAGAATTTCCTCGAGGCCGGACGCCGGGCGTCCGGGCAGCGCCGAAAGGGTGTCGGCGATCACGTGGGCGATGGCGGTGAACCGCAGCCGCGCGCCGAGGAACGCTTCGACGGCGATCTCGTTGGCGGCGTTCAGCACCGCGGCGGCGGTGCCGCCCGCGCGCAGCGCCGCATAGGCGAGCGGCAGGCACGGGAAGCGGGCCTCGTCCGGCCGCTCGAAGCTGAGGTTCTTCAGCGCGGCCAGGTCGAGCGACTTCGCGCCCGACTCGATGCGTGCCGGGAAGCCGAGCGCGTGGGCGATCGGCACCCGCATGTCGGGGTTGGAGAGCTGCGCGATCATCGAGCCGTCGACGTACTCGACCAGCGAATGGACGATGCTTTGCGGATGAATCAGCACTTCGATCCGCTCGGGCGGCATGTCGAACAGCCAGCGCGCCTCGATCACCTCCAGGCCCTTGTTCATCATGGTCGCCGAATCCACCGAGATCTTGGCGCCCATGCTCCAGTTCGGGTGGGCGACCGCCTGCTCCGGCGTCATCTCGGCCATCTCGGCCAGCGACTTCTGGCGGAACGGACCGCCGGACGCGGTGAGGATGATCTTCTCCACCGCTTCAGAATTGTTCTGCTCCAGGCACTGGAAGATGGCGCTGTGCTCGGAATCGACCGGCACCATGATGGCGTTGCAGCGCGTGACCTCGCGCATCACCACCGCGCCGGCCGAGACCAGCGTCTCCTTGTTGGCGAGGCCGATGACGGCGCCGCGCTTGATCGCCGCCAGGGTGGGCTCCAGGCCCGCCGCCCCGACGATCGCAGACATCACCCACGCGGCCGGTCGGGCAGCCGCCTCGATCACCGCGGCACGACCGGCGGCAACCTCGACGCCGGTGCCGGCCAGGGCCGACTTCACCGTCTGGAAATGCGCCTCGTTGCCGATCGCCACGAAGCGCGGGCGCAGCGCCTTGGCCTGCTC
>DATNCP010000144.1:0-17732 GCA_035607175.1 Burkholderiales bacterium | reverse complement strand
GTGGATGAACCGCGTCGTCGGCTCGCAGCCCATGCAGGGCGAGCCTCAGCTGCGCATCGAGGAAATCAACGCCTTCCTGAGGAAGCACGCCCGGCGCTAGACCTGCGGGACCGCCATGCCTTTCTGCACGGCGGGGCGCGCGCCCAGCTCGTCGTACCAGCGTTTCACGTTCGGAAAGGCCGCCAGGTCGACGCGATGCCACTCGTGGCGCGCGGCCCAGGGGTAGATCGCCATGTCGGCGACGCTGTATTCCGCGCCCGCGAAGTAATCGTTTTTCTCGAGATGCTTGTCCATCACGCCGTACAGGCGCTTCGCCTCGTTGCCGTAGCGCTCGCTGCCGTAGGGGATCTCGTCCTTCTTCGCGCGCATGAAGTGGTGCGCCTTGCCGAACATCGGCCCGACGCCGCCCATCTGAAACATCAGCCACTGCAGCACCTGGTAGCGGCTTTTCTCCGGGAAAAACTTTTTCGTCTTTTCCGCGAGGTAGATCAGGATCGCGCCGGATTCCATCATCGCGATCGGCTTGCCGCCGGGACCGTCGGGATCGACGATCGAAGGGATCTTGCCGTTCGGGTTGATCTTCAGGTACTCGGGCGTGAACTGCTCGGCGTTGGTGCCGATGTTGATCTTGTGCGTCTTGTACGGCAGTCCGCACTCCTCGAGCATGATCGAAACTTTCCGGCCGTTGGGAGTGCTCCAGGTATATAAATCGATCATGGTCAAGTGGCTCGTGACGGTGGTGGTTTTGGTAGTCGTGCTTTCGCTGATCTCGCAGCGCCTGCGCTGGCGCGTGCCGGGCGATTTCGTCGTGCCGGTTCGCGGCCGAATGTACTACATCCCGATCGCCAGTACGGTGGTCCTTTCGCTGCTGGTCTGGGCGATCAGCCGAGTGATTTGATCGCCTGCAGGCGGGCCGCGTCGACCCGCTTGCCGATTTCCCGTCCGGAAGCCTTGCCGGCGATCGCGCCGGCGTCCACCGCCGCCGCTGCGGCGCGCGCCTTTTCCAGCCGCGTGAGATCCGCTTTCGGCGCCGCCGTCCTCGCGACCTCGAGCAGCTCGGCGAAGCGCTCCGGCCGGCGAAACGCGTCGGTTCGCTTGAGCAGATCGAGGATCTCATCCGGCCGCTTCGCGTGCTTCAACTGCTCGCGGTAGCCGCAGGCGAGCAGCGCCAGCTCGCGCACTTCGTTCGGTGCGCGCAGCCGCTTGCACAGCGCCTCGGCCGCCTTTTCTTCCAGCGGCCACGCGAGCAGCGCGAAGCGCACCGCCAGGCTGCCCTTCAGGGCGAATTTCGGCTCGGGGAGAAGCTTCAGACCGGAGGACTTGAGCACCTCGAACATCCTTTGCGGGTGCGCCTCCATCAGGCCCTTGGCAACCTCCTGCCAGACGCGCTCCGGGACGAGATAGTCGGTCTCGCCGGACGCAACCATCTTGCGCATCAGCGCCGCGGTCGTCTTGTGGACGGGAAAATTGAAGCGCGCCGCGAATCTCGCGACTCGCAGGATGCGCACCGGATCCTCGGCGAAGGCATCGCTCACGTGCCGCAGCACCCCCTGGCGCAGGTCTTCCTCGCCGCGAAAGGGGTCGATCAGCTTGCCGTGCTCATCCTTGGCGATCGCGTTGACCGTGAGGTCGCGCCGCCGCAGGTCGTCCTCGAGCGTGACGTCGGGCGCGGCGTGCACCGTGAAGCCCTTGTAGCCGCGGCCGCTCTTGCGCTCGGTGCGGGCGAGCGCATATTCCTCTTTCGTCACGGGATGCAGGAAGACCGGAAAGTCCTTGCCGACCGGCTTGAATCCCTTGGCGGCCATCTCCTCGGGCGTCGCGCCGACCACGACCCAGTCGCGCTCCTTGACGGTGAGCCCGAGCAGTTCGTCGCGGACAGCGCCGCCAACGAGGTAGGCCTTCACTTCTTGGCGTACGGTTCGTCGGCGACGACGAACTTGGCTTCCTTGCGCGCCGCGTCCATCCACTCGCGCACCGCGGCCAGCGACTCGATCGCCGCGCAATAATCCTTCGCCGCGCGCGGCACTTCGACGCCATAGGTGCGAAAGCGCATCACCACCGGCGCGAAGAACGCGTCGGCGATGGAGAACTTGCCGAACAGGAGCGGCCCGCCGACGCCGTGCTTCTCGCGGCACTCGGCCCAGAGCGCGACGACGCGGTCGATGTCCTTCCGCGTTTCCGGCGTCAGGCCTTTGCCGGGGTGGCTGCCCTTGATGTTCATCGGCATCCTGTCGCGCATCGCCTGGAAGCCCGAATGCATCTCGGCGCAGGCCGAGCGCGCCGTGCGCCGGGCGCGCGTGTCGGCCGGCCAGAGCTGCTTCTCGGGGAACAGCTCGGCGACCGTCTCGGCGATGGCGAGCGTGTCCCACACCGCTTCGCCGTCGACCAGCAGCACCGGCACCTTGCCCGCCTTCGAATAGTTGTCGATGCCGGCGACGGTCAGGCCGCCATCGACATCCTTGAACTGGAGCTGCACTTCCTCGAACGGGATCTGCGCCTGGCGCAGCAGGACCCACGGCCGCATCGACCACGACGAGTAGTTCTTGTTGCCGATCACGAGCTGGAGCCGGGCCATCGGCCTAGTGTACCGATTCCGCTTGCCGGATCGCCTGCCAGACCCGCTCGGGCGTCGCCGGCAGCTCGACGTGCTCGACGCCGAGCGGCGCGAGCGCATCGGCGATGGCGTTCGCCACGGCGCCGAGCGCCGGCGTGGTCCCGCCCTCGCCGCCGCCGCGCAGGCCGAGCGGATGCGTGGTCGAAGGCACTTCGCTGATCTCGGTGGCGAACATCGGCAGCATGTCGGCGCGCGGCAGCGCGTAATCCATCAGCGTCGCCGACTGCAGCTGCCCGCTCCCCGCCTCGTAGACGCAGCGCTCGAGCAGCGCCTGGCCGATACCGGCGGCCATGCCGCCGTGCGCCTGACCGTGCAGGATGAGCGGGTTGATCGCACGGCCGCAGTCGTCGACGTTGGTGTGGCGCACCACCTCGACCACGCCGGTCTCGGGGTCGATCTCGACCTCGCATACGGCGCTGCCGTAGGCGAAGGACGGAAGGGGCGTGGTCTCGTCGTAGACGCCTTTCACGGCGCCCACTTCAAACAGACCGACCGAACGATCCGTCCCTTTCACCGTGAAGCGACCAGCGACCAACTCGATATCCGCCAGCGCCGCCTCGAGGCGTTCGGCGGCGATTTTCTTCCCTTCGTCGATGGCCTTGTCGGATGCGCAGCGCATCACCACCGCGCCCATGCGCATCGAGCGGCCGGAATGCGTGCCGCCGCCGACCTTGGCCACGTCGCTGTCGCCGGCGAGGAGCCGCACCTGCGACGGATCGACCGAGAACCAGTCGGCGACGAGCTGCGCAAAGCTCGTCTCATGCCCCTGGCCCGAGGAGAGCGTGCCGAGCACGACGTCGATTCGCCCCTCCGGCCTGACCGTGATCTCGGCCTGCTCGCGCGGCGCGCCGGTGTTGAGCTCGATATAGTTTGAAAGGCCGATACCGCGGTAGCGGCCGCGCTTCAGCGCTTCGGCCCGTCTCGCCTCGAAGCCGCGCCAGTCGGCGGCCGCCGCTGCGCGCTCCTGCGCCGCGGCATAGTCGCCGCTGTCGTAAACGAGGCCGAAAGGATTGCGGTAAGGCATCGCCGCCGTGGGCACGAGGTTGCGCTTGCGCAGCGCGAGCCGGTCGAAGTCGTGGCGCCGCGCCGCGAGGTCGATCAGCCGCTCGATGACGAACATCACCTCGGGGCGGCCTGCGGCTCGATACGCCGAGGTGGGCGCGGTGTTCGACAGGATCCCCCGCGCACGCGCGGCAACCGCGGGCACGCGATAGACGCTGGTCGATACGCCGATACCCTTGGAGAGCGGCACCGCCGAGACGGCGTGCGCGCCGAGATTGCTGGTGTTGACCGTGCGGAAGCCGAGGAAATTGCCGTCGCCATCGAGCGCGAGCTCGGCCTGCACCGCGAGGTCGCGCGAGTGGTCGTCGCTGAGGAAACACTCGTGGCGATCGAGCGCGCATTTCACCGGCCGGCCGACGCGCTTCGCCGCCCAGGCGGTGAGCGCGTACTCGGGATAGAAGTTGTTGCGCGTGCCGTAGTTGCCCCCGAGCTCGCGCGTGACGACGCGCACCGCGCTCTCCGGCACGCCGAGCACGGTAGCGAGATCGGCGCGATGCCGCTGCACCCACGCCGAGGTGGCGTGGATCGTGTAGCGCCCGTCTTCGTAAGCCGCGATGGTCACGCGCGGCTCGAGCGGCACGCCGGTGACGCGATTCAGCTGCGTTTGCAGGCGCACGATGTACGTGGCGCTCGCAAAAGCGGCGGCGACGGCGGCGGGATCGCCAAACTCGTTGTCGATGCAGGTATCGACCGCCGTCTCGAGAGGCTGGTACTCGACCTCGACCCGCTCGGCCGCGTCCCGTGCAATGGCGCGCGTCTCGGCGACGACCACGGCGACCGCTTCGCCGACGAAACGCGCCTTGTCCGCCGACAGCGCGGGAAACGGCGGGAAGCTGCCCTTCAGCGGCACCTCGTGCGGATTGGGCGAGATGGGCCGGAACGGGATCGGCTGCAGGCCGTCGGCGGCCGCGTCGCGGCCGGTAAGCACGGCGAGGACGCCCGGCAGCTTCATCGCCGCGGCGGCGTCGATGCCGCGAATCCACGCGTGCGCGTGCGGCGAGCGCACCACGCAGGCGTGAACCTCGCCGGGCAGGGTCAGGTCTGCGGTGTAGTTACCTGCGCCCGACAGGAGACGATCGTCTTCCTTGCGCAGCAGCGGCTGGCCGATCCATTTTTTCTGCATTTGCGCAGTTTTCACGCGGAGCAGGCAGGATAAACTGAAAGCATGCACGCACTGTCGGCCAGGGTCGCTGGCAAGTTCGCCGCTCGAGGCGAAGGCGAGGTCTGCGCGGTTTTCAAGCGCTCCTTCTACCTTCGCTTCGACGACAACGGGTACGCCTGCGTCGGCGACGAGTCGATCGGCCACGGGCCGCTCAACGCGATTGTCGGCGAATTCGCCTCGCCAGCGCTCGGAGAGAAAGTCTCGCTGGCGGTGGACGGCACCTGGCAGCCCGCGGGCCTGGTGATGTCCGCGTTCCCGGACTTCTACGGCCTGCGCCAGGCGGCGCGCAGCTGCACGCCGACGGAGGGCCTTGGCTGCCTCGTCGCGGGCACGCACAACGCGCTCAGCGCGCATGCCCAGCCCGCCCTCGACGCCGTCGACGACTGGATCGCCGGCAACGCCCTCGATGCCCGCGCCGAGGCGCTCATCGGCCTGGGCCCGGGGCTCACGCCCGCGGGCGACGACTATTTCGGCGGCGTGATGGTGGCGCTGCACCTCCTCGATCGCGCCGGCCAGGCGGCCGCCCTCTGGCGCTGGCTCGAGCCGCGCCTCGCGCAGCGCTCGAACGCGATCAGCGCGGCGCACCTCGCCGCTGCCGCCGCGGGCGAGGCGCACGAAGCGCTGCACGAGTGCCTTTCAGAGATTTTCAAGCGGGAACCGGACTGGGACACGGTCCTCGACCGGCTCGATGCGGTCGGCCACGGCTCCGGCTGGAACGCCCTCGCGGGCGCCTTGGCGGTCCTGCAAAAGCAGCGCTACTAGCGCCCCGCGCGCCAGCGCAACTTCGGGTAGCGCTCGCGAGGACTCAACGGCGAGAGATAGGACGGCGCGATTGCTTCCAATGCCTGCGGCGCGAGATCGAAAGGCAGCAGGCAGCCCGCGCCGCGGACCTCATTGCAAACTGAGGGCACCTGCATCGAACGCACGTTGTCGCGGGTCATCAGTTTGCCCGGCAGGTGCTCGAGCAGCCACGCCTGCAGCAGCGAGAAGCGCGGCGACAGGCCGACGATCAACCGCCGCCGACCAGTCACGGCGCATACGTAGTCGACGAGCTGCCGCAGCGTGCAAAGGTGCGGCCCGCAAAGATCGTAGCTCTTGGCGAAGGCCGCGGTCTCGCCGAGCGCGGTCACCATGACGCGCGCCACGTCGCCGACGTACACCGGCTGGAACTGCGCCTTGGGCGACGCGAGCGCCAGCGCCGGGAGAAAGCGCGTCAGCTGCGCGAACAGGTTGAGGAAGCGGTCCTCCGGCCCGAACACCACCGAAGGCCGGAACACGGTTGTCTCGAGATCGGTCGCGGCGAGCACCGCTTCCTCGCCCAGCGCCTTGGAGCGCAGGTATTCGGAGGGCGCGTCGCGCGAAGCGCCAAGCGCGCTCATGTGCAGCACGCGCTTCACGCCGTAGGCGCGGCAGGCGTTGACGATCGCCTGCGGCAGCCCGACGTGCAGGCGGTGGAAGTCGCCGTGCAAAATCCCGACCAGGTTGATCACCGCCTGCTTGCCGGCGACGAGGCGCTCGAGCACGCCGCGCACCAGGACGTCGGCTTCGACGACGTCGACGGTCGGCAGCAGGATGAGGTGCTTGGCGCGCTCGCGGCGCCGCGACGGCACGGTGACGCGCACGCCTCGCGCGGCGAGCGCCGCGACCACGTGCCGGCCGATGAAACCGGAGCCGCCGACGACGAGCACGTTGTCGAACCTCACGACGTCCTAGGGCAGCTCGTCGTCCTGCGAAGCGGCCACGCCGCGCGGCGGAATGGTGCCGAGACGCTGCTTGAGCGGCTTCGGCTCGGTGTGCATCAGCTGGCTGTAGAAGACCGAGTTCGCCATCACCTTCTTCACGTAGCGCCGCGTTTCGCCGAACGGGATGGTCTCGGCGTAGATCGCGCCTTCCAGCGACTTCTCGGGGTCGCGCCAGCGCTTGGCGCGGCCCGGACCGGCATTGTAGGCCGCCGACGCAAGCACGGGATGGCCGAGCTGATCGAGCACGAGCTTCAGATAGCTGGTGCCGAGCTGGACGTTGGTCTGCACCTCGGTGACGCTTTTCGCGCGGTAGTTGCGCATGCCGGTGCGCGAGGCGACGTAGCGCGCGGTGCGCGGAATCACCTGCATCAGGCCTGCGGCGCCGGCGCTCGAACGCGCTTCGCTGATGAAGCGGCTTTCCTGCCGCACCAGCCCGAACACCCAGGCTTCGTCGAGGCCGCGGCTCTTGGCGTACTCGCCGAACAGGTCGCGATAGGGCACCGGGTAGCGCAGCGCGAAGTTGTGCAGGTGCACGGTGCGGTCGGCGGTATGGATGGCGCGGTCGTAGACCTCGGCGCGGCGCGCCAGCTCGGAAGCGGCGATGAGGCGCGGATCGTCGTAGAAGCGGATCGCGAACTGCCACTCGCGCACGCCCTCGTTGCGCAGGCCGAGGCGGATCAGCTCGAGCGCGCGCGCCAGGCCGGGATCGCGCTTCGCGGCATCGAGCTCTTCCTCGCTCGGCGAATAGCTGCCGCCCGGCGCGACGTTGGCCTGGCCGAGCTCCTCGTTGGCGAGCAGGCCGTAGAACTCGGGCGCAGCGGCGATGCGCAGGAAATAGGCTCGCGCGCTCGCATCGTCGCCGGCCGCAGCGAGCGCGCGGCCGTACCAGTAGGTCCAGGTCGGGATGTAGCGCTCCTCCGGCGACATGCGGTCGATCGCCGCGCGCACGCTCAGCCACTCGCCGACGCGCAGCGCGGCGCGCGCTTTCCATGCCAGCTGCTCGTCGTCGAGCGGCGTATCGCCGGCGCGCTCGTACCACGCGAGCGCGTCCGGGTGGTGCTGGCGCGCGCCCTCGAGCGCGACGCGGCCCCAGAGATAGCGCGCTTCGCGCTCAGGCAGCCGCTCGCCGAGGCGGCCGAGCAGCAACTCGGCCGTGGCCTCGGCATCCTCGCGCGCGTAGCGCACCGCGGCGAGCACCGCCACCTCGCGCGTCGGGCGCCGCTCGAGGCTTGCCGGCAGGCCCTGCAGGAAACGCTTCGGCCGGCGCGCCGCTTCGGCGAGCGCGCGCTCGTCGGGCGATTCGTCTTTCTTCAGGTAGCCGAGCGCGGTCTTGGCGGCGGTGATCTGGCCGGCCTCGAACAGGATCCGCACGCGCCGCCAGATGTCGGTGATCGAGATGCGGCCGCGCGTCACCATCGTGTCGGCGAGCCTGGCGCAGCCCTCGGGCAATTCGCGCGGCTCGGCCCAGATGACGCTCGCCTCGGCAAAGGCGCTGTCGTCGCCCTGCTCCAGGCGGCGCACCCAGCCGTAGCAGCGGACTTCGAGCTCGTCCTCGCCGCCGTAGGCCGCGGCCTCGCGCTCGAACTCACTCCACTCGCCGCGCCGACCGAGCACGCGCAGCCACTCGCCGCGCAGCCGCTCGGCGACGTAGGCGTCGGCGTATGTTGACAAGAATTCACGAACCTCGCTGCGCGGCGCATCCTCGAGATGCAGCGAAAGGCGCCAGTACTCGAGCCACGGCGCGAGCAGATTTCCGTCGAGCTTCCTGGCCTGCTTGGCGAGCTTGATCGGGTCGCCGGCGCGGTAGGCGTCGAACGCGCCCAGCATCGCCTCATCCGTGCCGTTCGCCGCCAGCGCCGGCAGCGCGGCCAGCGCAGCGCAAACCGCGAGATTGCGGAACCCCTTCAGAATCATGAAACTCCCGACTGCATGACGTCACTTCCCCCCGATCTCAAAGCCTGGCGCCGATCCGAGCGCGAGCGCCTCATCGCCGCCCGCAGCGCGCTGTCGCCGACCGTTCTCGAAGCCTGGCGGCAGCGCATCGATCGTTTTCTCGAGCTTTCTTTTCCCGGGCTTGCCAGCAGCCGCCTCGCTTTTTGTTGGCCCATCAAAGGCGAGTACGACGCCCGTCATTTTGCCAGAACGCTGCGCGACAAGGGAGCGTTGACCGCGCTGCCTGTAGTCGTCGCGCCGCGCACGCCGCTCATCTTTCGCGAGTGGCATCCGGGTATCGAGCTCGCCCATGGACCACTGGACATTCCGTACCCGGTAAATTCTGCCGAAGTCGCGCCGAGCGGCGTGCTGCTGCCGATGAACGGCTGGGACAAGCAGGGCTATCGCCTCGGCTACGGCGGCGGCTTCTTCGACCGCACGCTCGCCAGCCTCAATAAGAAACCGGTCGTCATCGGCATCAGCTACGAAATGGCGCGCATGGAGACGATCTTTCCGCAGTCCTGGGACATCCCGGTCGACTACGTCGTCACCGAAGCGGGCGTCTACCGGCGCGATCCGGAAGGGCTCGCGTTCCTCGGCCAGCCGCAGGAAGGCGAGCCGAGCACGCTCGCCTCGCCGGTCTGCTACGCGGGCGAGATCAAGCGCGACTAACCGAGGAAGAGCCGGTACGCCGGGTTGCGAGTCTCGTCGGCGTAGGGATAGCCGAGCTTCTGCAGGAAGGCGCGGAACTGGCGCATCTCCTCGCGCGGCACCTGAATGCCGACCAGGACGCGGCCGTAGTCGGCGCCGTGGTTGCGGTAGTGAAAGAGGCTGATGTTCCAGTCGCTGCGCATGCTGTCGAGGAATTTCATCAGCGCGCCCGGGCGCTCCGGAAATTCGAAGCGGTAGAGCAATTCGTTCTTCGCGAACGGCGCACGCCCGCCGACCATATGCCGGACGTGCCACTTCGCCATCTCGTTGTCCGAGAGATCGATCGTTTTTAGCGCATTTCTTCTCAGCGTCTTGACGATGCGCGCGGTTTGCGACCGGTCGCCGACCTCGACGCCGACGAAGATATGCGCCTCCTTCGAGTCGGCGATGCGGTAGTTGAACTCGGTGATGTTCTTGCCGCCGAGCGTCGCGCAGAATTTGCGGAAGCTGCCGGGCCGCTCGGGAATCGTCACGGCGAGCACCGCCTCGCGCTCCTCGCCGAGCTCCGCCTCCTCGGCGATGAAGCGCAGCCGGTCGAAGTTGGTGTTTGCGCCCGACGCGATCGCGATCAGGGTCTTGTTCTTGAAAGAATGCTTTTCAACCCAGGCCTTCGCGCCGGCAATAGCGAGCGCGCCGGCGGGCTCGAGCACCACGCGCGTGTCCTCGAACACGTCCTTGATCGCGGCGCACATCGCGTCGGTGTCGACCAACACCATCTCGTCGACGAGCTGCCGGCAGAGGCGGAAGGTTTCCTCGCCGACCTGCTTCACCGCCACCCCGTCGGCGAAAAGGCCGACGTGATCGAGCTTGATCCGCCGGTTTTTCTTCAGGGATTGCGCCATCGCGTCGGCATCCACGGGCTCGACGCCGACGATGCGGATGCGCGGATTGATCTGCTTCACGTAGGCGGCGATGCCCGAGATCAGGCCGCCGCCGCCCACCGGTACGAACACCGCGTCGATCGCTTGCGGATGCTGGCGCAGGATCTCCATGCCGATCGTGCCCTGCCCGGCGATCACGTCCGGATCATCGTAGGGATGGACGAAGGTGAGGCCGCGAGCGCGCTTGAGCTGCATCGCCTTCTTGTAGGCGTCCGAATAGGAGTCGCCGTGCAGCACCACCGCGGCGCCGCGAGCCTTCACGGCCTCGATCTTGATGCGCGGCGTGGTGACCGGCATGACGATCAGCGCGCGGCAGCCGAGCTTCTGCGCCGCGAGCGCCACGCCCTGCGCGTGGTTGCCAGCGCTCGCCGCGATCACGCCCTTGCGCAGCTTCTTGCGCGGCAGGAGCGCCATCTTGTTGTAGGCGCCGCGCAGCTTGAAGGAGAACACCGGGTGCAGGTCTTCGCGCTTCAGCAGCAGCCGGTTGCCGAGCCTTTTCGAGAGCGCCGGCGCGAGCTCGAGCGGCGACTCGCTCACCACGTCATAGACGCGCGACTTGAGAATGCGTTCGAGGTAGTCGCTGCGCTGCATCGGGCCGCTATACTGCCATGATGAACATCGCGGCGCTGAAAGCCCGCGTGCGGCAGGTCAAGGTCGATCTGATCGCGCTCTCGCTCGCGGCGCGCGACCCGCGCACGCCCTGGTACGCGAAGCTGATCGTCGCCGGCTGCGTCGCCTACGCTCTCTCGCCGGTCGACATCATTCCGGATTTCATCCCCGTCATCGGCCTCGTCGACGATCTGATCTTCATCCCGCTCGCCCTCGCGCTCGCGGTGCGCTTCATTCCGGACGACGTGCTCGCCGACTGTCGCAGCCGGGCCGGCGAGATCGCCGCGCGTCCGGCCAGCCGCGCCGCCGCGGTCGTCATCGTGGCGGCATGGATCGCGCTCGCGGCGCTCGCCCTCTGGCTGCTGATGCGATGATGATCCTGCGCCGCGAGTGGGCGCTGCTCCTGAGCTACGGGACGGCGGCGATCTTCTACGTGTTCCCGCAGCAGATCTGGCCGTCGATCGCGTTCGTCTGGCTGTTCGTCGCCATCCTGTTCTCGGCATTCGCTGTGGTGCGCCACTCGGAGATCGTCGCGTCGATCGTCGGCGAGCCGTTCGGCACGCTGATCCTGACCCTCGCCATCACCGCCATCGAGGTGATGATGATCGCCGCCGTGATGCTCACCGGGCCGCCGGTGTCGTTTCTCGCGCGCGACACCATGTTCGCGGTGATCATGATCGTGTTCAACGGCATGGCCGGCCTCGCGCTCCTGCTCGGCGGCCTGCGCTACCACGAGCAGAGCTACAACCTGCAGGGCGCGAACTCCTTCCTCGCCGTGATCCTGCCGCTGGCGGTGATCGGCCTGATCCTGCCGAACTACACCGAGGCGCCCGGCGGGACGCTCTCGACCCTGCATGAGCTGTTCGTGATCGTCATGTCTCTCGCGCTGTACGGCGTGTTCCTCGCCATGCAGACGCTGAGCCACCGCAAGTACTTCCTCGGCCCGGACGAGCCGGACCAGGGGCACGCCGGCAACCCCGCCGAGATCCTCGCCGCGCCCTGGCACGGCGCGCTGCTCGTCGCTCACATCGTGCCGATCGTGCTGCTTTCCAAGCAGATCGCGCTGCCGATCGAGTTCGGCGTCAACCTGTTCAACGCGCGCGAAGCGGTGGTCGGCTTCCTGGTCGCGGTGCTCGTGCTCTCGCCTGAGTCGTTCGCCGCCCTGCGCGCAGCGCTCGCGAACCAGCTGCAACGCTCGGTCAACCTGCTGCTCGGCTCCGTGCTCGCGAGCATCAGCCTGACCATTCCGGCGGTGCTGGCGATCGGCCTGCTGACCGAGCGCACGGTGATCCTCGGCCTCGCGCCGGTGGACATGATCATGCTCGTGCTGACGCTGGCGCTGAGCATGCTCACCTTTGCGAGCGGCCGCGCCAACGCGCTGCTCGGCGCGGTGCACCTGCTGCTTTTCCTTGCCTATCTGGTGCTGATCGTCGAGCGTTAGGCGCTCAGGCCGCTTGCAGCTTGGCGACGCTGACCGCGAGCCACTTCACGCCCTGGGCGCCGAAGTTCACCTGCACTCTCGCGTCGCTGCCCTGTCCTTCGGCGTCGATGATCACGCCCGAGCCGAACTTGGGATGGACGACGTTCTGGCCGATGCGCCAGCCGCCGACCGCGCGTACCTGTTTTTGTTTTGGCAAAGAAGTCACCGTCTGTCGTGAAAAATCGGGCGCAAAGGCCTTCTGCCGCGAGAAGCGCGGCGTCAGCCATTTCATCAGGCCTTGCGGAATCTCCTCGAGGAAGCGCGAGGGGATGTTGTAGCGGGTCTGGCCGTGCAGCATGCGCGTCTGCGCGTGCGAGAGGTAGAGGCGGTTGCGGGCACGGGTAATCGCCACGTAGGCGAGCCGCCGCTCCTCCTCCAGGCCGTCGCGCGTGGCGTTTATCCCGCTCACGCTCTGCTCGTGCGGGAAGAGGCCCTCTTCCAGGCCGGAGAGAAAAACCACGTCGAATTCCAGGCCCTTGGCCGAGTGCACGGTCATCATCTGCAGCGCGTCCTGGCCCTCGCCCGCCTGGTGCTCGCCGGCCTCGAGCGCGGCGTGGGTGAGGAAGGCGGTGAGCGGGTCGAGCGCTTCGCCGGACTCGACTTCGCGCGCCTCCTCGTTGAAGGTTGCGGCGGCGTTCACCAGCTCGTCCAGGTTCTCGATCCGGTCGGCGCCCTCGCGCTCGGTCTCGTAGTGCTTCTTCAGGCCGCTTTTCTCGACCACGATCTCGACGGTCTCGGCGAGCGGCAGCCCCTGGGTCTCGGCCTTGAGGTCCTCGATCAGCTTCCTGAACACCGCGCTCTTCCCGTCCGCCGCCTTCAGCAGGGAGATTTGATTTTTCTTCGCTATTTCCTGCAGCTGCTCGATGGTGCGGGTGCCGATGCCGCGCGGCGGAAAGTTCGCCACGCGCAGGAACGATGCGTCGTCGTCGGGCATGGCGACCAGGCGCAGGTAGGCGAGCGCATGCTTGATCTCGGCGCGCTCGAAGAAGCGCAGGCCGCCGTAGACGCGGTAGGCGACGCCCTGCGAGAACAGCGCGTGCTCGAGCACCCGCGACTGGGCGTTGGAGCGGTAGAGCACCGCCATCTGCGAGAGCGACGTGCCGTCGCGCGACAGCGCGCGCACCTCTTCGACCAGCCAGCGCGCCTCGTCCATGTCGGAATCGCCCTCGAAGACGCGCACCGGCTCGCCGGCGCCGGTCGAGGTCCACAGGTTCTTGCCCAGGCGGTTGCGGTTGTTCGCGATCAGCGCGTTGGCGGCATCGAGGATGTTGCCGTGCGAGCGGTAGTTCTGCTCGAGGCGCACCACGCGCTTGATCGAGAACTCGCGCTCGAACTCGGCCATGTTGCCGACGTTGGCGCCGCGGAAGGTGTAGATCGACTGGTCGTCGTCGCCGACGGCAAAGAAGCAGGACTCCTTGGTCCGGAACAGCTTCAGCCAGCGGTACTGCAGGCGGTTGGTGTCCTGGAACTCGTCGATCAGGACGTAGCGGAAGCGCTGCGCATAGTGGGCGCGCAGGATTTCATTCCTTTTCAGGAGCTCGTAGCTTCTCAGCAGCAGCTCGGGGAAGTCGAGGACCCCCTCCTTCCGGCACTGCTCGTCGTAGGCGGCGTAGAGCTCGATCAGGCGCTTGGTGTTCTCGTCCCGCGTGTGACCACTGAGCGGCACCTCGCCGGCGCGCACGCCCTCTTCCTTGTTGCCGTTGATGAAGTACTGGATTTCGCGCGGCGGGAAGCGGTCCTCGTCGGCGTTCAGCGCCTTCGCCAGGCGCTTCACCGCCGCGAGCTGGTCCTGCGAGTCGAGGATCTGGAACGCCTGCGGCAGCCCGGCGTCGCGGTGATGCGCGCGCAGCATGCGGTTGCAAAGGCCGTGGAAGGTGCCGATCCAGAGGCCTCGCGGCGAATTGGAAGATGCGGCCGGCAGCATCGCGGTCACCCGGGTCAGCATCTCGCGGGCGGCCTTGTTGGTGAAGGTGACGGCGAGGATGTTGGCGGGCGCCGCACGGCCGCCCTTCACCAGCCAGGCGATGCGCGTCGTGAGCACGCGGGTCTTGCCGCTGCCCGCGCCGGCGAGGATCAGCGCGTGCTCATCGGGCAGGGTGACCGCGGCAAGCTGTTCCGGGTTGAGGTGTTCGAGGTGAAGCGACAAAGCCCTTGAATTCTAGCCCGTGCGCGCGGCGCGCAGCATGCGGCGCATCAGCTCGATCTGCTCGTCGAGGAACGCCGGCATCTCGCCGCCGCGCAGGAACACGTCCTCGACCTGGTTTTCCTCGACGTAGGCGCGCCAGCTCTTCGTCTTCGCCAGGCGCGCGAAGAGATCCTCCCAGTACGCGACCGCCGCCGGCGCCATGCCCGGCGGGCCGACGATGCCGCGCACGTTGGCGATGATCGGGATGGCGATGCCCTGCTCGCCGACGGTTGCCACGTCGGGCAGCACGCTCAGGCGCCGCTCGGTGATCGCGGCGATGGCGCGCGCCTTCCCCGCCGCCATCTGCTCGGCGGCGTCCTGCGGCTGCGGGATGACGATGTCGACCGAGCCGGCGACCAGGTTCTTCATCCGGTCGCTCACCGCCGGCGTCGGCACGAAGGTCCACTTCGCGCCGGTCGCGCTCTGGATGAGAAGGCCGGTCATGCTCTCGATCGCGGTCAGCGAGCCGCCCGCCTGCTTGAGCTTCCCCGGCTCGCGCTTCGCCGCGGCGACGAAATCGGCCAGCGTGCGGTAGGGCGAATCGGCCCTCACCACGGCGATCGTCGGCTCGAGCACCAGCCGCGCAAGCGGGGTGAACTCCTTGATCGTCTGCCCGCCTTCCTTGCGCGTGAGCGGCGTGGTGAGCCAGGTATTGGTGAAAACGGCGATGGTGTGGCCGTCGCCGCGCTTCTGCGTCAGGTAGGCCATCGCCTCGGCGCTCGCGCCGGCGGTCTTGTTGAGGACGCGTACAGGCTGCGCGAGCAGCTTCTCCTCGCGGATCATGGCGACCAGCGCCTGCGCGAACACGTCCGAGCCTCCGCCCGGCGCGCTATGGACGACGAGCTCGATCTCCTGGGCAGCAAGCGGACCCGCCGCCGTACATGCCGCGGCGACCAGCCCCGCCAAGATTGCGGACCTAGCCAGAAATTCTCGGCTCGGTGATGCCGAACTTGCCCTTCAGCGAGTTGGCGAGCGCCTGCGCTTCCGCGCGCGTCGGCAGCTGGCGGATGCGGACGATGTAAAGAACCGCCTCGCCTTCCCTGCGCGGCAGGATCTCGGCCGGATAGCCGGCGGCGCGCAGCTCGTCGTACAAGCCGAGCGCCGCGCGCTGGTCCGAAGCGGAGGCGAGCGCGACGCTGAAGCGGCCGCCGGCGCGCGCCGCGCCCTTGCCTTCCTCGATCTCGGTCTCCTGCGCCCACTGCGCGAGCTGCTTGGCGTCGATGAAGCCGACGGGCTGCGTCTTGGCGTCGACGCGGCGGTAGAACTGCAGCGGCTGGTTCAGCGTCTGCGTGCTCTCGCCCTCGGCGCCGACCTGGATCTCGCCCTCGATCAGGCAGACGACTTCGTTGTCCTTGCGGCCGCGCCCCCACAAATCGGTGCCGCGGATGCCGGCGGTGACCTGCGCGACCCGGATGTCGACCTCCCGCCTCCTTTTCTGGCCGACGAGCTCGGTGGTGAAGCGGAACGCGCCCTGCAGCACGCCGAGCGCGGCGCGGAAGATCTCCTGCGAGCGGTCGATCTGCGCGAAGCGCAGCGTGCCGTTCTCGCCCAGCTTGACGACGCTGCCCTCGGAGAGGCGCACCAGGGCGCGCGAGCCCGCGCCGGTGAAGATCTGGTCGCCGGCGCGCAGCTCCATGCCGGGCAGCAACGGCGTGCGCCGGCCGCCGCGCTCCACCCACGCGGGCATCTGCACCGCCTCGACGCTGGCGGCGGGCTGCGCCATCGCCGGCACGGCCGAGAACAAAGAGGTGGCGAGAATCAGGCTGCAGAGAATGGTTTTCATCAAAAACTCCCAAGTGACTCCGGTGATGCCTGAGGGTACGGGCGATCGGCAGGATTGGATGCTACCGAAAGCTATAATCCCCGGCTTTCTGCGGATTACGTCACGCGCAGTTCCCGATGCAGGATACCTACGACCCTCAGGTAGTCGAGCGCGAAGCCCAGGACTTCTGGGAAAAACGCGGGTCTTTCCGCGTCGGCGAGGATCCTGCCAAGCCGAAGTACTACTGCCTGTCCATGTTCCCGTATCCCTCGGGGAAGCTGCACATGGGGCACGTCCGCAACTACACCCTCGGCGACGTCCTCACCCGCCACTACCGGATGCGGGGATACAACGTGCTGCAGCCGATGGGCTGGGACGCGTTCGGCCTGCCCGCCGAGAACGCGGCGATGGCGAACAAGGTGCCGCCCGCCAAGTGGACGCGCGACAACATCGCCTACATGAAGAAGCAGCTGCAGGGCTTGGGCTTCGCGCTCGATTGGTCGCGCGAGCTCGCCAGCTGCGACGCGAGCTACTACAAGTGGAACCAGTGGCTGTTCACGCGCCTGTTCAAGAAGGGCCTCGCCTACAAGAAGACCGGCGTCGTCAACTGGGACCCGGTCGACCAGACGGTGCTCGCCAACGAGCAGGTGATCGAGGGCCGCGGCTGGCGCACCGGCGCGTTGGTCGAGAAGCGCGAGATCCCGATGTACTTCCTGCGCATCACCCAGTACGCGGAGGAGTTGCTCGCCGCGCTGGATGACCTGCCCGGCTGGCCCGAGCAGGTCAAGCTGATGCAGAAGAACTGGATCGGCAAGTCGGAAGGCGTGCGAATCGGCTTCCCGTACGAATTGAGCGGTGAAAAGAAAACGCTCTGGGTCTTCACCACGCGCGCCGACACGCTTATGGGTGCGACCTTCATGGCGGTTGCCGCCGAGCATCCAATGGCGGCCTTCGCGGCCCAAGGCAATCCGAAGCTCAAGGAATTTATTGAGGAGTGCAAGAAGGGGGCCGTCATCGAGGCCGAGTTAGCGCAACTCGAAAAGAAGGGGATGTCTACCGGCCTATTCGTTTCCCACCCGATTACTGGCGAAAAGGTTCCGGTATGGGTGGCCAACTATGTACTTATGGGTTACGGCGAAGGTGCCGTGATGGGCGTTCCCGCACACGATGAGCGAGACCTAGAGTTTGCTAATAAGTACGGGCTCCCTGTTAAGCAAGTTCTGGAAAATATTCTTGTCTATACAGACGAACTAAAGAAGAAATTTCCGGAAACCGAGTATGAACACGCGTACTACAACAGCAAGAAATGGAAGGAGTGGTATGCGTCAAAGTCGGAGCACGACGTACTAGTTTTCAATTCAGGCAAATACAACGGCATGAACTATCAGCAAGCCGTTGACGCAATAGCAAAGGACTTGAACTCCAAGGGTCTCGGTGAAAAGCAGACCCAATGGCGGCTGCGCGACTGGGGCATCTCCCGCCAGCGTTATTGGGGTACGCCGATTCCGATCGTGCACTGCGCCGCGTGCGGCGACGTGCCGGTGCCGGACAAGGACCTGCCGGTGCTGCTGCCCGAGGACGTGGTGCCCGAC
>DATNCP010000142.1:0-37544 GCA_035607175.1 Burkholderiales bacterium | reverse complement strand
GGCCTGCTGTTCGCCAGCCGCGCCGGCTCGGCGATCACCGCCGAGATCGGCCTGATGAAGGCGACCGAGCAGATCTCGGCGATGGAGATGATGGCGGTCGACCCGATCGCGCGCGTGGTCGCGCCGCGCTTCTGGGGCGGCGTGATCTCGATGCCGCTGCTCGCGGCGCTGTTCTCGGCTTCGGGCATTTTCGGCGGCTACCTGGTCGGCGTGCAGCTGATCGGCGTCGACGCGGGCGCGTTCTGGTCGCAGATGCAGGCGGCGGTCGACTGGAGCAACGACATCCTGAATGGCGTGATCAAGAGCGTGGTGTTCGGCGTCGCCGTCACCTGGATCGCGGTGTTCGAGGGCTATGATGCGCCACCGACCGCCGAGGGCGTGTCGCGCGCCACCACGCGCACCGTGGTCACGTCCTCGCTCGCCATCCTCGCACTCGATTTCGTCCTCACTGCGCTGATGTTCACCGGAGGGAACCACTAGATGAATCGCTCGATGATCGACCTGTGGGTGGGACTGTTCGTCGCCGCCGGGCTCTGCGGGCTGCTGTTCCTCGCCCTCAAGGTGGGCAACCTCGCCTCGTTCTCCACCGCCAAGACCTATCAGGTGCAGGCCAACTTCCTCAACATCGGCGGCCTCAAGGTGCGCGGCCCGGTGAAGAGCGCGGGCGTGGTCGTCGGCCGCGTCATCGAGATCCGCTTCGACACCGAGACCTACAAGGCGATCGTCACGCTCGATCTCGATTCGGCGTACCAGTTCCCGCGCGATACCAGCGCCAAGATCCTCACCTCGGGAATCCTCGGCGAGCAGTACATCGGCCTGGAGGCGGGCGGCGACGGGGTCATGCTCAAGCAGGGCGACCGCATCCGCCTCACCCAGGACGCGGTGGTGCTGGAAAACCTGATCAGCCAGTTCCTGTTCAGCAAGGCAGCCGAGACCAAGGAGCCGGCCAAGGAACCCGCGAAGTGATGTTGCGCTGGCTGGCCCTGGCCTTGCCGGTGGTGTTCGGCGGCTGCGCCACGACCAACGCCGACCCGCGCGATCCGCTGGAGGGATTGAACCGCGGCGTCTACGCCTTCAACGACAAGCTCGACACCTGGGTGGTGCGGCCGGTGGCGACCGGCTACACCAAGGTCGTGCCCGGCGAGATCCGCGACCGGGTACGCAACTTCTTCGCCAACATCGCCGACCCGATGATCGGCGTGCACAACATCCTGCAGGGGAAGTTCGAGGACGGCTTCTTCGACTGGGTGCGCTTCGGCTTCAACACCACCTTCGGCCTGTTCGGCCTGCACGACATCGCGAGCGACATGGGCTACGAGAAGCACAACGAGGATTTCGGCCAGACTTTCGGCCGCTGGGGCGTGCCGGCGGGGCCGTATCTGGTGCTGCCGTTTCTCGGCTCGAGCGACATCCGCGACGGCATCGGCCTCGGCCTCGACTATTACTTCGACCCGATGACCGGCGTCAGAGACAAGGACCTGAGCTACGGGCTCTGGGGGTTGAGGGTCGTGCAGGTGCGCTCGGACCTGCTCGACGCGAGCCGCATCCTCGAGGAGGCGGCGCTTGACCGGTACACCTTCCAGCGCGACGCGTATCTGCAGCGCCGCCGCAGCCTCATCTACGACGGCCGGCCGCCGCGCGAGCGCGAGCCCGAGTCGGGGGTCAACCCGCGGGGCGGCCGGGACGTTGATAACATCGCGGCCGGGGGACGCCCATGACCAAGACCATAGCCACGCTGATTGCCGTTCTGGCTCTCGGCGCCGCCCAGGCGCAGGAGCTGACGCCGCCCGACGCACTGGTGAAGCAGGTGACGCTCGAAGTGGTCGACCTGATCGCCAAGGACAAGGAGATCCGCGGCGGCAACCGCGCCAAGCTGATCGGCCTGATCAACGACAAGGTGCTGCCGCATTTCAATTTCACCTCGATGGCGGCGCTGGCGATGGGCCAGAGCTGGAACAAGGCGACACCGGAGCAGAAGAAGCGCGTCACCGAGGAGTTCAAGACGCTGCTGGTGCGGACCTACGCCAGCGCGCTCGCGGCCTACAGCGATCAGAAGTTCGACTTCCGCCCGCTGCGCGCCCGGCCGGGTGATACCGACGTCACGGTCAACGTGCGGGTGCTGCAGCCCGGCGCGCAGCCGGTGCCGATCGACTACAGCATGGAGAAGACCGCGTCGGGCTGGAAGGTCTACGACGTGATGGTCGGCGGCGTGAGCCTGGTCGCCAACTACCGCACCGAGTTCAACAACCAGGTGCGCGAGTCGGGCGTCGACGGCCTGATCAAGAACCTGAGCGCCAAGAACCGCGCGCTCGAAGGAACCGACAAAAAGTGATCCGGCGCGAGAGCGGACGCATGCTGGTGAGCGGCGCGGTGACCCTGGCCAACGTCGCCGGGCTGCTCGAAGAGGGGCGTCGCTATCTCGCCGAGGGCGTGCGCAGCGTGGACTTCGGCGAGGTGACGGAGATGGACTCGGCGGCGCTCGCGCTGTGCCTCGCCTGGCTGCGCGACGCGAAGTCCTCGGGCGTGGCGATCACCTTCTCCAATCTGCCCGAATCGCTGCAAACCATCGCCCGCCTTTACGGCGTGCACGACCTCCTGCCGCTCCACTGAACGCGATAGAAGTCCGGGACGTCGAGAAACGCTACGGAGCGCTGCGCGCGCTCGCGGGCGTGAGCCTCGCCGTCGAGGCAGGCGAGTTCTTCGGCCTGCTCGGGCCGAACGGCGCCGGCAAGACCACGCTCATCAACGTCATCGCCGGCCTGGTGCGCGCCGACTCGGGCCAGGTCCGCGTCATGGGTGCCGACGTGGTGGCCGACTACCGGCGCGCCCGGCGCCAGCTCGGCGTGGTGCCGCAGGAATTGGTGTTCGATCCGTTCTTCACCGTGCGCGAGACGCTGCGCAACCAGTCGGGCTACTTCGGCATCCGCGGCAACGACCGCTGGATCGACGAAGTGATGCACCACCTCGACCTGACGGCCAAGGCCGACGTCAACATGCGCGCGCTCTCCGGCGGGATGAAGCGCCGCGTGCTGGTGGCGCAGGCGCTGGTGCACAAGCCGCCGGTGATCGTGCTCGACGAGCCGACCGCGGGGGTCGACGTCGAGTTGCGCCAGGGACTGTGGCAGTTCGTGACGCGGCTCAATCGCGACGGGCACAGCATCGTGCTCACCACCCACTATCTGGAGGAGGCCGAGCTGCACTGCAGCCGCATCGCCATGCTCAAGGCCGGCCGGATCGTCGCGCTCGATTCGACGCGCAACCTGCTGTCGCGCTTCGGCGGCTCGCGCACCACCGCGCGCGTGGTCGCTCGCGACGGCCGGCAATTCACGCTCGAGCTCGCGGGCTACGCCGACCTCGAGCCGCAGCTCGCCCGCCTGCGCCTGGAGGGCGTGGAGATCGCCGACCTCGAGCTGGAGCGCCCGGACCTCGAGCAGGTGTTCCTGGCGCTGACCTCATGACCATCTTCTGGACGCTGTTCGCCAAGGAGACGCTGCGCTTCTGGAAGGTGGCGATGCAGACCGTCGCGGCGCCGGTGCTCACTGCGCTGCTCTATCTCGTGATCTTCGGCTACGCCTTCACCGGCCGGGTGCAGGTGTACGACGGCGTGCCGTACGCGTCGTTCCTCGTCCCGGGCCTGGTGATGATGAGCGTGCTGCAGAACGCCTTCGCCAACAGCTCCTCGAGCCTGATCCAGTCGAAGATCACCGGCAACATCGTCTTCATCCTGCTGCCGCCGATCTCGCATCTCGAGTTCTTGGCCGCCTACGTGCTCGCCTCGGTGGTGCGCGGCCTGGTGGTGGGGGCGGGCGTGCTGATCGTCACGGTCTGGTTCGTCGACCTGCGCGTGGTGGCGCCCGTCTGGGTGCTCGCCTTCGCGGTGCTCGGCGCGGCGCTGCTCGGCAGCCTCGGCCTGATCGCCGGCATCTGCGCCGAGAAGATCGACCAGCTCTCCGCCTTCCAGAACTTCCTCATCCTGCCGCTCACCTTCCTCTCGGGCGTGTTCTACTCGATCCATTCCCTGCCCGAGTTCTGGCAGCGGCTGTCGCACGCCAACCCGTTCTTCTACATGATCGACGGCTTCCGCTACGGCTTCCTCGGCCGCTCCGACTTTCCGCCGCTCGCGAGCCTCGCGGTGGTCGCGGCGAGTTTTTTTGTCGTATCGTTGCTGACCCTGAAACTCCTGCGGTCCGGCTACAAGCTCAGACACTGACATGGTCACTCCCGAAAGCGTGAAAGCCGGCATCGAGTCGGGCCTCGCCTGCGAGCACCTCGAAGTCGCGGGCGACGGCCAGCATTTCCAGGCCCTGGTCGTCTCGCCGGCATTCGCCGGCAAGAGCCGTGTGCAGCGCCACCAATTGGTCTACGCCGCGCTCGGCGAGCGCATGCGCGAGGAGATCCACGCGCTCTCGATGCGCACGCTCACGCCCGAGGAGTGGCGCGCTGGATAAGCTGAAGATCCGCGGCGGCCGGCGCCTCGAAGGCGAGATCCGGATCTCGGGCGCGAAAAACGCCGCGCTGCCCATTCTCTGCGCGGCGTTGCTCACCGAGCGCAGGCTCACGCTGAGCAACGTGCCGCGCCTGATGGACGTCGCCACCATGGCGAAGCTCCTCGCGCAAATGGGCGTGGAGATCGAGCGCGCCAACGACGAAATCGTTCTCGAGGCAAAGAAGATCCAGGACCCGACGGCGTCCTACGAGCTGGTGAAGACCATGCGCGCGTCGGTGCTGGTGCTCGGCCCGCTGCTCGCGCGCTGCGGCCGTGCCCGCGTTTCGCTGCCGGGCGGCTGCGCCATCGGCTCGCGCCCGGTCGACCAGCACCTGAAGGGCCTGCAGGCGATGGGCGCGACCATCGAGGTCGAGCACGGCTACATGGAGGCCCGCGCGGAGCGGCTGCGCGGCGCGCGCATCGTCATGGACATGGTCACCGTGACCGGCACCGAGAACCTGATGCTCGCGGCGACGCTCGCCGAGGGCACGACGCTGATCGAGAACGCGGCGCGCGAGCCGGAGGTCGTCGACCTCGCCCGCTGCTTGATCGCGATGGGCGCGAAGATCGAGGGCGCGGGCGGGGAAGTGATCCGCATCGAAGGCGTGCGCTCGCTCGACGGCGCCGGGCATCGCGTCATGCCCGATCGCATCGAGACCGGCACCTACCTCGCGGCGGTGACCGCGACCGGCGGCAAGGTGAGGCTGCTCGACGCGGCGCCCGAGACGCTGGACGCGACCCTGGAGAAGCTGCGCGAAGCGGGCGCCGCCATCCGCGTGCGGGAGCGGCAGATCGAGATCGAGGCGAGCGGTCAGCCGAATTCCGTGAGCGTGCGCACCGCGCCCTATCCCGGCTTCGCCACCGACATGCAGGCGCAGTTCATGGCGCTCGCTGCGATCGGCAACGGCACCGCGGTGATCACCGAGACCATCTTCGAGAACCGCTTCATGCACGCGCTCGAGTTGCAGCGCCTCGGCGCCGAGATCGCCATCCAGGGCAACAGCGCCGTGGTGAGCGGCGTGCCGCAGCTGCAAGGCGCGACCGTGATGGCGACCGACCTGCGCGCCTCGGCCGGCCTGGTGATCGCCGGCCTGATCGCCGACGGCGAGACCATCGTCGACCGGATCTACCACCTCGACCGGGGCTACGAGGCGCTCGAGACCAAGCTTGGCGCGCTGGGGGCCCGGATCGAGCGGGTCAAATAGTGTTGCTGTAGAATGCGCCCCCTTCACCGGACAGCGACGCGCACGGATATGGCACATGGCGAGCATCAGCATTGCGTTGTCGAAGGGGCGGATCTTCGACGAGACCGCGCCCTTGCTCGCGCGCGTGGGTATCCGGCCTAGGCAGGACCCCGGCACCTCCCGCAGGCTCGTCATCGGCACGAACAGGCGCGACACGCGCCTGATCATCGTTCGCGCCTCCGACACCCCGACCTACGTGCAGCATGGCGGCGCCGACATCGGTATCGCCGGCCGCGACGTGCTGGTCGAGCACGGCGGCGAAGGCCTCTACCAGCCGGTCGATCTCGGCATCGCCAGGTGCCGCATGATGGTCGCGGTGCGCCGCGGCTTCGACTACCAGGGCGCGGTGCGCCAGGGCGCGCGGCTGCGCGTCGCCACCAAGTACCTGAACATCACGCGCGAGCATTTCGCCGCCAAGGGCGTGCACGTCGACCTGATCCGCCTCTACGGCTCGATGGAGCTCGCGCCCCTCACCGGCCTTGCCGACGCGATCGTCGATCTCGTCGCCACCGGCAAGACGCTGAAGGCGAACGACCTGGTCGCGGTGGAGGAGATCATGCCGGTGTCGGCGCGCCTCATCGTCAACCAGGCGGCGCTGAAGACGCGGCGCGCCGAGCTGCAGCCGCTGATCGACGCGTTCGCAAAGGCGTCGCGATGAAACTGCGCCGCCTCTCGACCCGCTCGCCGGGATTCGCAGCGAAGCTCGCGGCGCTGACGCGCTACGACGCTGCGCAGGATCCCGCGCTGCAGAAGGCGGTGCGCAGGATCCTCGCCGACGTGCGCAAGCGCGGCGACGCCGCCGTGCGCGAGTACACGAAGAAGTTCGACGGAGTTTCGCCAAAGGATTTTTCGCTGACGAACCTCAAGGCCATTCCCCGTGAGCAGGCCGAGGCGCTACGAGCGGCCCACGATCGCATCAGGGCCTTTCATGAAAAGCAGGTCCAGGAATCGTGGCAGTTCACCGAAGCCGACGGCACGCGCCTCGGCCAGCAGGTGAGCCCGCTCGGCCGCGTCGGTCTCTACGTGCCGGGCGGCAAGGCGGCCTACCCGTCCTCGGTGCTGATGAACGCCGTGCCGGCGAAAGTCGCCGGTGTGCGTGAGATCGTGATGGTGAGCCCGAACCCGAATCCGCTGGTGCTGGCGGCGGCGGCGCTCGCCGGCGTCGACCGCGTGATCGGCATCGGCGGGGCGCAGGCGATCGGCGCGCTCGCCTATGGGACAAAGCGGATCCCGCGAGTCGACAAGATCGTCGGGCCGGGCAACGCCTACGTCGCCGAAGCGAAGCGCCAGGTGTTCGGCGAAGTCGGCATCGACATGGTCGCCGGTCCCTCCGAGATCCTGGTGATCGCCGACGGCTCGGCGCCGGCCGACTGGGTGGCGATGGACCTCTTCTCGCAGGCCGAGCACGACGAGTCGGCGCAGGCGATCCTGCTTTCGCCCGAAGAGGGCTACCTCGATGCCGTTGCCGCTTCGGTCGGGAAGCTTCTTCCCGGCATGGAAAGGAAAGCCGTCATCGCGGCGTCGCTCAAGAATCGCGGCGCGCTGATCCTGACGCGCGATCTCGAAGAGGCCTGCGCGGTGGCGAACCGGATCGCCCCCGAGCATCTCGAGCTCGTGGTCGAGAACCCCGAGGCGTGGTTGACGAAGCTCACCCGCGCCGGCGCCGTGTTCCTCGGCCGCTGGAGCTCGGAGGCGATCGGCGACTACTGCGCCGGGCCGAATCACGTGCTGCCGACCGCCGGCACGGCGCGCTTTTCCTCGCCGCTCGGCGTCTACGATTTCCAGAAGCGCACCAGCGTCATCGCGGTCTCCCGCGAGGCCGCGGCCAGGCTCGGGCGCATTGCCGTGACGCTGGCGCAAGGCGAGGGTTTGTCGGCGCACGCGCGGGCGGCCGAGATGAGGTTCAAATGAAACCTCAGGACCTCGTCCGGCCGGAAATCCTTGCCCTCAAGGCCTATCACGTCCCCGAGGCGAAGGGGATGGTGAAGCTCGACGCGATGGAGAACCCCTATCCGCTGCCGGACAAGCTTCGCCGCGAGCTCGCCGAGACGCTCTCGCGCGTCGACCTCAACCGCTATCCCGACCCCACCGGCGAGAGGCTGCGCGCGTTGATCGCGCGGCGCATGAAGGTGCCGGCGGGCATGAGCGTGATGCTCGGCAACGGTTCTGACGAGCTGCTGCAAATCGTCACCATGGCGCTCGCCCGCCCTGGCGCGACGATCCTCTACCCGGCGCCGACCTTCGTCATGTATTCGATGTACGCCGCGTTCACCGGCATGAAGGCGGTCGCGGTCCCGCTGCGCGACGATTTCACCTTCGACGCCGGAGCCTTTGTCGCCCGCATGAAGGCGGAGCGCGCGGCGCTCGTCTTCCTCGCCTATCCGAACAACCCGACCGGCACGCTCTACCCGGAGCAGGACATCGTCGAAGTGATCAAGGCGTGCCCGGGCGTGGTCGTGGTGGACGAGGCCTACCACGCCTTCGCCGGCAAGACGTTCATGGACCGCCTGCGCGAGTTTCCGAACCTGGTGGTGATGCGCACCGTGTCGAAGCTCGGCCTCGCGGGCATCCGCCTCGGGTATCTCGCGGCGAGCCCCGCCTGGGCCGAGCAGTTCGACAAGGTGCGCTCGCCCTACAACGTGAACGTGCTGACCCAGGCCGCGGCGGAGTTCATGCTCGAGCGGCTGGACGTGCTGGAGGAGCAAGCTTCGCGCATCCGGCAGGAAAGAGAAACGCTTGGCAAAAGCCTTTCGGCGCTGAAGGGTGTGACCGTTTTTCCGTCGGCGGCGAACTTCTTCCTGGTGCGCGTGCCGGACGCGGCGCGCGTCGACGCCTCGCTCAGGAAGCAGGGCGTTCTCGTGAAGAACCTGCATCCCGGCATCGCCCAATGCATGCGCATCACCGTCGGCACGCCGGATGAAAACCGTATACTGCTTACCGCCTTGCGCGAAGCGCTGTCATGAGAACCGCTGAAGTCACTCGAAAGACCAAGGAAACCCAGATCCGGGTGAAGCTCAACCTGGACGGCAAGGGCGCGGCCAAGCTCGCGACCGGCCTGCCGTTCTTCGAGCACATGCTCGACCAGGTTGCGCGCCATGCCATGATCGACCTCGAGATCGAAGCCCAGGGCGACCTGCACATCGACGGCCACCACACCGTCGAGGACATCGGCATCACGCTCGGCCAGGCGTTCGCCAAGGCGATCGGCGACAAGACCGGGGTGCGCCGCTTCGGCCATGCCTACGTGCCGCTCGACGAGGCGCTGTCGCGCGTGGTGATCGACTTCTCCGGCCGGCCCGGGCTCGAATACCACGTCGAGTTCACGCGCGCCCTGATCGGCGAGTTCGACGTCGACCTGATGCACGAATTCTTCCAGGGCTTCGTCAACCACGCCCAGGTAACGCTGCACATCGACAACCTGCGCGGCGACAACGCCCACCACCAGTGCGAGACGATGTTCAAGGCGTTCGCACGCGCTCTGCGCATGGCCGCGGAGCGCGACGAGCGCGCCGCCGGCACGGTGCCGTCGACGAAAGGCTCGCTCTGAACATTGCCGTAGTCGATTACGGCATGGGCAACCTGAGGTCGGTCTCGAAAGCGCTGGAGCATGTCGCGCCCGGGGACCGGATTCTGGTGACCGCCGATCCGGCCGCGATTCGCGCCGCGGATCGGGTGGTCGTGCCCGGCCAGGGCGCCATGCCGGACTGCATGCGTCAGCTCGCGGCCAGCGGCGCGCGCGACGCGGTGATCGCCGCGACGCGCGACAGGCCCTTCCTCGGCCTGTGCATCGGCGTGCAAATGCTGTTCGAGCGGGGCGAGGAGGGCGACACGCCCGGGCTCGGCGTGCTCCCGGGGCGCGTGCCGCGGCTCGCCGCGCCGGGGCTCGAAATCCCCCATATGGGCTGGAACGAGGTGCTCCAGGCGCGGTCCCACCCGTTGTGGCAGGGCATTCCCGATCGCAGCCGCTTCTATTTCGTGCACAGCTACTACCCGGCGCCGCGCGATTCGTCGCTCACCGCGGCCACCTGCGTCTACGGCGTGCCCTTTACCTGCGCGGTCGCGCGGGATAACATTTTCGCCGTCCAGTTCCACCCCGAAAAAAGCCAGTCCGCCGGCCTCCGCCTCCTCTCCAACTTCGTGCACTGGCGTCCCTGACGCACCTTCAAGAGATTTCTCTCGAGCACTGCCGTGCTCATCATTCCCGCGATTGATCTGAAAGACGGCCGCTGCGTGCGCCTGAAGCAGGGCGACATGAATTCGGCCACCGTCTTTTCCGAGGACCCGGTGGCGATGGCCAGGCACTGGGCGGCGCAGGGCGCGAAGCGCTTGCACATCGTCGACCTGAACGGCGCGGTCGCCGGCCGGCCGAAGAACGAGAAGGTGATCCGCGACGTGATCGCCGCGGTCGGCCAGCAACTGCAGATCCAGCTCGGCGGCGGCATCCGCGACCTCGACACCATCGAGAGCTACATCGACGCCGGCGTGACGCTGGTGGTGATCGGCACGGCGGCGGTCAAGAACCCCGGCTTCCTCTCCGACGCGGCCTACGCCTTCCCCGGCCACATCATCGCCGGGCTCGACGCCAAGGACGGCAAGGTCGCGGTCGAGGGCTGGTCGAAGATGACGGGCCATGACGTCATCGACCTGGCGAAGAAATACGAGGAGTACGGCATCGAGGCGCTGATCTACACCGACATCGGCCGCGACGGCATGATGAGCGGCATCAACATCGAGGCCACCTTGAAGCTCGCGCAGGCGACGAAGACGCCGATCATCGCCTCGGGCGGCCTGAACAGCGTCAAGGACGTGCAGGCGGTGTGCGAGACGCTGGTGCCCGAAGGCGTGATCGGCGCGATCGCCGGCCGCGCCCTGTACGAAGGCAAGCTCGACCTGAAAAAAGCCCAGGCCGCGGCCGACCAGGCCACGAAGAAAGCGTAGCCATGGGCCTCGCAAAGAGGGTGATCCCCTGCCTCGACGTCACCGCGGGCCGGGTGGTGAAGGGCGTCAACTTCGTCCAGCTGCGCGACGCCGGCGATCCGGTCGAGATCGCGGCGCGCTACGACGGCGAGGGTGCCGACGAGCTGACGTTCCTCGACATCACCGCGTCGTCGGACGAGCGCGACATCCTGCTGTACGTCATCGAGGCGGTGGCGAGCAAGGTCTTCATCCCGCTCACTGTCGGCGGCGGCGTGCGCAAGGTCGAGGACGTGCGGCGCTTGCTCAACGCCGGCGCGGACAAGGTGTCGATCAATACATCCGCGGTGCAGAACCCGGAGCTGGTGCGCGAAGCGTCGAGCATCGTCGGCAACCAGGCGATCGTGGTGGCGATCGATGCCAAGAAAAACGGTTCTTCCTGGCAGGTCTTCACGCACGGCGGGCGCAAGCCCACCGGCCTGGACGCGGTGCAGTGGGCGAAGCAGATGGCGGAGGCGGGCGCGGGCGAGATCCTGCTCACCAGCATGGACCGCGACGGCACCAAGCAAGGCTTCGATCTCGGGCTGACACGTGCGGTGCGGGATGCCGTGCATGTGCCGCTCGTCGCCTCTGGCGGCGCGGGCAACGCCGATCACTTCGCCGAGGGCGTGCTTTCGGGCGGCGCCAACGCGGTTCTTGGTGCAAGTGTTTTCCATTTCGGCGAATTGACCGTGCGGCAGGTGAAGCAGCACATGCAGAGCCGCGGCATCGAGGTGAGGTTATGAGCTGGCTCGACGAAGTGCCCTGGAACGAGCACGAGCTCGTCGCCGTCGTCGCCCAGGACGTCAAGTCTGGGAGAATCCTCACCGTCGCGTGGATGAACCGCGAAGCGCTGCAGAAGACCGCCGAGACGAACGAAGCGGTCTACTGGTCGCGCTCGCGCAAGAAGCTCTGGCGCAAGGGCGAGGAGTCGGGCTACGCGCAGACGGTGCGCGAAGTGCGCATCGACTGCGACGCCGACGCGGTGCTGCTGAAGGTGGAGCAGGTGGGCGGCATCGCCTGCCACACGGGACGCGAGAGCTGCTTTTTCCGAAAACTCGAGAACGGGAAATGGGTGACGGTCGATCCGGTGCTGAAGGATCCGGCGCTCATCTACAAGGAAAAATGAAAGACATCCTGCAACGCATCGCCGACTCCATCGAGGAGCGCAAGGGTGCCGATCCGAAGAAATCCTACGTCGCGAGCCTGTTCGCCAAGGGGGACGACGCGATGCTGAAGAAGATCGGCGAAGAAGCGACCGAGACGGTGCTCGCGGCGAAGAGCGGCGACAAGCTGCAGCTGGTGCACGAGACCACCGACCTGTGGTTCCACTGCATGATCGTGCTCGCGCGCCACGGCCTCGGGCCGGCCGATGTGCTCGCCGAGATGAAGCGCCGGGAAGGAATTTCCGGCATCGACGAGAAGGCCGCCAGGAAAAAGCGATGAGTTCATTGCAAAATGAGCCGAATTGCATTTTTTGCAAGATCGTCCGCGGCGAGATTCCGGCGAAGAAGGTGTACGAGGACGACGAGGTGATCGCCTTCAACGACATCCGCCCGCAGGCGCCGGTGCATATCCTGCTCGTGCCGAAGTCGCACATCGCGACGCTCTACGACGCGCAACCCGGTCACCAGTCGGCGCTCGGCAAGATGCTCGGTGTCGCCGGCCGTCTTGCCCGCGAAGCCGGCGCGGCGGATGGCTTCCGCACCATCATCAACAACGGCCGGGTGGGGCATCAGGAGGTGTATCATGTGCATATGCATGTCCTCGGTGGGCCGGAACCATTGGGTCCGATGCTCTCGAGGCGAAAGTAGGAGGAAGCTATGGGTACATGGGGCATCGGACACTGGGTCATCCTGCTGGTCATCGTGCTGGTGATTTTCGGCACGAAGAAGCTGCGCAACATCGGCGCCGATCTCGGCGGCGCGGTGCGCGGCTTCAAGGACGGCATGCGCGACTCGAGCGCGGAGAAAACCGCGGAGCCGGGCACGCCCGCGCCGCAGGTGACGGGCAAGACCGTCGAGGGCGAGATCAAGGGCAAGACCGAAACCAAGGCTTAGCGGCCCGGTCTTCCGGCTAGTACGTTGCGAGCGCCCCTGCGGCGCTCGTTTGTTCTCTAGGCGCCAATGTTCGACATCGGCTTTTCGGAAATGATGGTGATCGCGGTGCTGGCGCTGATCGTGATCGGCCCGGAGCGCCTGCCGCGCGTCGCGCGCACCCTCGGCCACCTCGCCGGCCGGCTGCAGCGCTACGTCGCCGACGTGAAGGCCGACATCAACCGCGAGGTCGAGCTCGACGAGCTGCGCAAGATGCGCGACTCGATGCAGCAGGCGGCGTCGAACTTCCAGAGCTCCGTGAACGAAGAGGTTTCCAAGGCCGGCAGCGAAGTCGCGAAAGTCGAAAGCGAGCTGAACGCGGCCGCCGCGAGCCTGGACAAGCCGGCGGAAGCCGCGAAGACCGAGGCGGGCAAGACCGGAACCTCGTGAGCGTCAATCAGGAAAGCTTCATCTCGCATCTCATCGAGTTGCGCACGAGATTGCTCCGCGCGCTGGCGTCGATATTCGTGGTCATGCTCGCGCTGGTGATCTGGCCGGGACTGGACGCCGTCTATAACTTCGTGGCCGCGCCTCTCGGCATCAAGGGGGCGATCGCCACCGATATCGTCGGCCCCATCACCGTGCCGTTGAAGGTCCTTGCGCTGGTGTCTTTGATGGTGGCGCTGCCGTATGTCCTGTACCAGCTCTGGGCCTTCGTCGCGCCCGGCCTCTACGACCACGAGAAAAAGTTCGCCCTGCCGCTCGTGATCGCCAGCACCGCGCTCTTCTACGCCGGCGTGGCGTTTTGCTATTACTTCGTTCTCGGGCAGGTGTTCGTCTTCATCGCATCGTTCGCCCCCTCGAGCATCACGCCGATGCCGGATGCCGACAAATACCTCACCTTTGTCCTGACCATGTTCCTCGCCTTCGGCGTGACCTTCGAGATCCCCATCATCGTCATCCTGCTGGTGCGCTTCGGCCTGGTGACGGTGGAGCAGCTGGTCGAGTGGCGCTCCTACGTCGTCCTCGGCAACGCGGTGATCGCGGCAGTGATCACGCCGCCCGACGTGGTGTCGATGCTCGCGCTGCTGATTCCGATGTGTTTGCTCTACGAGGTCGGCGTGTTCGTCTCCCGCTACGTCACGCCGCGCGAGAAGGCGGTCGAAACCTCGCCGAGCGAGCCCGCCTAGCGGCGCAGCCTGCCGACGATGCCGCTCGGGAACCAGTAGACGCAGACCACGAACAGCACCCCGAGCCAAAGCAGCCACCGGTCGGGATGCAGCAGGTTGGGCAGCAGCGGAATCCCGGTCGCGGCGTCGCTGGCGAGCTTCATCAGATCCTGCAGGTAGTTCTGCGCCACGACGAAGAGCGTCGCGCCGATCACCGCGCCGTAGAGCGTCCCCATGCCGCCGATCACCACCATCAGCAGGAGGTCGATCATGATCGCGAACGAAAGCGTGGCTTCGGGCCCGGTGTAGCGCAGCCAGATCGCGTACAGCGCGCCGGCGACGGTGGCGAAGAGCGCGCCGAGGCAGTTGGCCGCGGTGCGGTAGAACACCGTGCGGTAGCCGAGCGCCTCGCAGCGGAACTCGTTCTCGCGGATCGACTGCAATACGCGGCCGAACGGCGAGTTGACGATGCGCAGCAGGACGAGGAACAGCGCCGCCGCGGCGGCGAGCACCAGGTAGTAGCAGGCGAGGCGCGATTGCAGCAGCTCGGGGAGCTTGAAGTTCAGCCCGTCCTCGCCGCCGGTGAAGTCCGAGAGCTGCGAGGCGAGGATCTGGAAGAACGAAGCCACGGCGAGCGTGATCATGGCGAAGAACACCGCGCGCACGCGCAACGAGAGCAGGCCGATCACCAGCGCGACGGCCGCGGTCAGGGCAAGCGAGGCGAGAAAGCCGAGCGCGAGGTTGCCCCAGGCCGGGCCCAGCCGCGCGGCGGCGATGCCGATGCCGTAGCCGCCGATGCCGAAGAACATGGTGTGCGCGAACGACACGATGCCGGTGTAGCCGAGCAGCAGGTCGTAGCTCGCCACCAGCAGCACGAACACCGCCACCTTCGCGGCGACGTTGAGCGAGCGCGCGCCGGGAAAGAGAAACGGCGCGGCGAGAAGGCCAAGAGCAATGAGTACCAGCACCGCGGCGAGGACGCGGCTGCGCGGCAGATCGCCGGAAAGGATCCGGCTCACGCCTTGCTCGCCGGGTAAAGGCCGCGCGGCCGCCAGAGCAGGATCAGCACCATGAGGAGGATGTTCGAGCCGAGCGCGAGCTTCGGCGCGAGGTAGCCGATGTAGTTCGCCATCAGCCCGACGAGCAGGGCGCCGACGAAGCACCCGCCCACCGAGCCCATGCCGCCGATGATGATGACGATGAAGATCACCACCATCATCTGCATGCCCATGCCCGCCGTCACCGACTCCTGGTACATCGCCCACATCACGCCGCCGAGCCCCGCGAGCGCCGAGCCGGCGACGAAGACGCCGACGAACAGGCGCCGCACGCGGTAGCCGAGCGACTCGACCATCTCGGTGTTCTCGACGCCGGCGCGGATCAGCAGGCCGAGCCGCGTGCGATTCAGGACCAGCCACATGGCCGCGAACACCGCCAGCCCGACCAGCACCGCGAGCATCCGGTAGCGCTCGATCGCCGCATCGCCGATCAGCACCGAACCGGTGATCGTCGCCGGCCGCGGCAGGGGAATCATGTCGGGTCCCCAGACGACGTGAATCAGCTGCTCGACCACGATCAGCCCGCCCATCGTCACCAGGATCTGCTTCAGGTGATCGCCGTACACGGGGCGGATGACGACGCGCTCGAAGATCCAGCCGAGGAGGCCGGCGACGGCGACCGCGGCGGCGAGCGCCGGCGCCATCGCCATCAGGTTTTCCGCGAGGCTGGGCGCCTGCATGCCGCCCTTGAGCTGGATCAGCACCGAGGCGGCGGCGTAGGCGCCGACGGAGATGAAGGCGCCGTGCGCGAAGTTCATCACGTCCATCAGGCCGAACACCAGCGTCAGGCCCGAGGCCATCATGAAGATCATCATGCCCATCGCCAGGCCGGCGATGGTGAGCGTCAGCCAGGTCGGCGTGCTGGGCACGAAGGCGAAGGCGGCGAGCGCCAGGACGGCGATCAGCGCGAGCGGCAGCCAGTCGTGTCGCCTCACTGATGCGCCTCGAGCGACAGACCGAGCAGGCGCTGCTGCAGCACCTCGTCGGCGGCGAGATCGCGCATCGCGCCGGTGTGGACGATGCGCCCGGAGTCCATCACCGCCACCGCGTCGCCGAGCGAGCGGGCGAACTGGAAGTTCTGCTCGACGACGAGCAGCGTCGTCTCGCGCTTGAGTTCCCGGAACGCCTCGATCATCGCGGCGATGATCGCCGGCGCGAGGCCTTTGGTCGGCTCGTCCACCAGCAGGAGCTTTCGCGGCTCGACGATCGCGCGCGAGATGGCGAGCATCTGCTTCTGGCCGCCGGAGAGGTTGCCGGCGGCGCCGTCGAGGAACTTCTTCATCGCCGGGAAGAGGGTGAAGATCCGCTCGAGCCGCTTCTCGTCGGGCGGGCCGCTGCGCGCGGCGAGCAGCAGGTTCTCGCGCACCGTCAGGCCGGCGAAGATGCCCATGTTCTCCGGCACGTAGGCGATATCGAGGCGCGCGATGTCCGGCGTCTCGAGCTTCTGGATCTCCCTGCCGTCGTAGCGGATCGTTCCTGCGGAAGCGCGCCACAGGCCCATGATGGTGCGCAGGCAGGTGGTCTTCCCGGCGCCGTTCCGGCCGAGCAACATCGTCAACTGGCTCGGTTTTGCTTCAAAGGTCACCCCTTGAAGGATGTGGTACTGCCCGATGTGCGTGTTGACGCTTTTCAGGTCAAGCACGCGCGACCCCGAGATAGGCTTCCTGCACGATCGGCGAGGCGATGACCGTCGCCGGGTCGCCGTCGGCGACGAGCTCTCCCTGGTGGAGGACGATGATGCGGTCGGCGAGCGAGCGCACGACGTCCATCTTGTGCTCGACCAGCAGGATGGTCTTGTCGCCGCGCGCCTTGATGTCGCGGATGAGATCGAGGATCACCGGCACTTCGTCGACGCTCATGCCGGCGGTCGGCTCGTCGAACATGAACACTTCGGGCTCGAGCGCGAGCAGGATCGCCACCTCGAGCTTGCGCTGGTCGCCGTGCGGCAGCGAGGCAGCCGCGACCTCCGCCTTGCCGGCGAGCGCGACGCGCTCGAGATAGCCGCGCGCGCGCTCGATCAGCTCGACGTGCGAGCGCCACGTCGACAGCAGGTCCTTGCCGGCGCCGGCGCGCGCCTGCACCGCGAGGCGCACGTTCTCCAGCACGCTCAGGCGCGGGAACAGGTTGGTGAGCTGGAAGGCGCGGCCGATGCCGCGCCGGGTGCGCTGCGAGGCGGCGAGGCGCGTGATGTCTTCGCCGAAGAGGGCGACGCTGCCGGCCGTCGCCGGCAGCTGCCCGGAGACGAGGTTGAAGTAGGTGGTCTTGCCGGCGCCGTTCGGCCCGACGATCGCGGTCAGCGTGCCCGGCTGGAAAGCACAGCTGACGCGATTCACCGCGACGTGACCGCCGAAGCGGATGGTCAGGTCGCGGGTTTCGAGGACCGGATCTATTGCTTTACCCGGATCGGGACTTTCATTTCCTCGGGCTTGATTTCGCGGACCAGCTCGGGAATCGCCCAAGCCACGTTCGGGTCGACCTTGATCTTGAAGTGGAACATCGACTGCATCGCCTGGTGATCTTCCTTGCGGAAGGTCATGCGGCCCTTCGGCGTCTCGAAGGCGAGGCCTTCCATCGCCGTGATCAGCTTCTCGGTGTCGGTCGTGCCGGCTTTCTTCAGCGCCTCCACCACCGCGATGCCCGCGGACATGCCGCCGGCGGTGAAGAAATCGGGCGGCGACTTGTAGCGCTTCTGGTGCTCGGCGACCAGCCACTGGTTGATCTTGTTCTTCGGGTGCTCGTAGTAGTAGTAGGTCGCGCCTTCCATGCCGGGCAGCGCCTTGTAGGCCGCGAGCGCGGGCAGGATGTTGCCGCCCGAGGCGATCTCGATGCCGAAGCGGCCGGGATTGAGGTCGGCGATCTTGAACGGGTTGCCGCCCGCCCAGATGATGAAGATCACCTTCCGCCCCTTGCGGTCCTTGAGCGCGTTGAACAGCCGCTCGGCCGGCGCGGTGAAGTCGGTGGTCTGCTGCGGCGCGTACTCCTCGTGGACGATCTCGGCGCCGGTGCCGGCGAGCGCCTCGCGGAACGCCTTCACGCCGTCGCGGCCGAAGGCGTAGTCCTGCGCCAGGGTGGCGATGGACGTGCCTTTCTTGCCGACCGCGACCGCGTTGGCGATCGCGTCCTGCGAGGAGGAGCGGCCGGTGCGGAAGATGTAGCGATTCCAGCGCTCTCCCGTGATCGCATCGGCGACCGCCGGCTCGACCAGCAGGATCTTCTTGTATTCCTCCGCGACGGGCAGCATCGCGAGCGCCACGCCGGAGCTCGTCGGGCCGATGGCGAGGTCGACCTTGTCGTCGGCGAACGCGGCGGCGAGCTGCGCCTTGCCAGCGTCGGGCTTGGTCTGGCTGTCCTTCTCGATGACGACGATCCGCCGGCCGAGCACTTCCATCTTGCCGCCGGTGGCGTATTCCAGGCCCATCATCAGGCCGGCGTGCGTCTGCTTGGCGTACGCCTCGAGGGGCCCGGTCTTGTCGTAGACATGGGCGATGCGGACCTCCTTCGCCTGCGCGAGGACCTGCCCGCTCGTCGCGGCGAGTGCCGCAGCAAAAACGATCTTGAGTGTATTCATCCCTTTTCCCCTGTAGTTATTCAGCCGCGCGAGCCTGCGGCTTGGGCCGTCGGCCCACGGTTATCGTCGCGTCGACTTCGCTGCCACCGCGCTTCACTCTTACCGTTGCCGGCTTGCCTGGCGGCAGCGCCGCGATCAAGTTGAGCATCGAGGTCGGGTCGGCCACCGGCCGGCCTTCGACCTCGATCAGCACGTCGCCCGGCTTCACGCCGGCCTTGTCCGCCGGGCCGCCGCGCAGCACGCCGGCGATGAGCGCGCCGCGCGTGCCGCCGAGCTTGAACGACTCGGCGATCGGCGGCGTGATCTCCTGCACCTCGACGCCGATCCAGCCGCGCGTCACGGTGCCGCTCTTGACGATCTGGTCGAGCACCATCTTCGCGGTCGACACCGGGATGGCGAAGCCGATGCCCATCGAGCCCCCCGAGCGCGAAAAGATCGCGGTGTTGATGCCGATCAGGTTGCCCGATGCGTCGATCAGCGCGCCGCCGGAGTTGCCCGGGTTGATCGCGGCGTCGGTCTGGATGAAGTTCTCGAAGGTGTTGATGCCCAGGCCGGTGCGGCCGAGCGCCGAGACGATCCCGGCAGTCACCGTGTGACCCAGGTTGAACGGGTTGCCGATGGTGAGCACCACGTCGCCGACGCGCAGGTTCTCGGCCGAGCCGAAATTGATCGCCGGCAGGTTTTCGGCGTTGACGCGCAGGACCGCGAGGTCGGTGTCGGGGTCGCTGCCCGCGACCTTGGCGAGCAGCTTGCGGCCGTCGGCGAGCGCGACTTCGATCTCGTCCGCGGCCTCGACGACGTGGTGATTGGTGAGCACGTAGCCGCTTGCGCTGACGATCACGCCCGAGCCCAGGCTGGACGCGCGCTGCGCTTCGTCGGGGAGCTGCTCGCCGAAGAAGCGGCGGAAGATCGGATCGTTGAGCAGCGGGTGGCGCTGGGTGCGGACTTCTTTCGAGGTGGAAATGTTCACCACCGAAGGCATCGCGCGCTGTACGGCGCTGTGATACGAGGTGCTCGCCGGCGCGCTCGCGCTCGACGCCGTCGTCGGCGGCGCCGCAACGATCGGCACGCCGCCGCGCGCCGGCAGCCACTCCGGGCGAAAGGTCGAGACCACGAACAGCAGCGCCACGGCGACGGTCGTCGCCTGCGCGAAGATAAGCCAGAGGCGTCGCATGGGAGGGACGCGCAGTATACGAAAATTCCCTTGAAAATATAAGCGCTTAGAGGCGAAATCGTGGACAACACCAAGCGTCGCCGCTACAATCTCCCGCTTCGCGTCGTCAACTACAACAATTCCATCTCCATGAACGAGCAAGAGAAACCGGATAAGACGCGGCGCAACCTGATCGTCGCCACCTCGGCCGTCGGCGCCGCGGCTGGACTCGGCGCCGCCGTGCCTTTCGTCGCCAGCATGTGGCCTTCGGAGCGGGCGCGGGCGGCCGGCGCGCCGGTCGAAGTGGACATCTCGCGCATGGCGCCGGGCGAGCTGGCGGTGGTCGAATGGCGCGGCAAACCGGTGTGGGTCATCCGCCGCACGCAGGAAATGCTGGCTTCGCTGAAAGCCGTCGAAGCGCGCCTCTCGGACCCGGCCTCGAAAGCCTCCGAGCAGCCGAAATACGCCGAGAACGAGTACCGCTCGGCGAAGCCCGAGTTCATGGTGATGGAAGGCGTCTGCACGCACCTCGGCTGCTCGCCGCAGCTGAAGGGCCTGGAGGCGAAGGCGGAGATGGGCGCCGACTGGGCCGGCGGCTTCTACTGCCCGTGCCACGGCTCGAAGTTCGATCTCGCCGGGCGCGTGTTCCGCGGCGCGCCGGCGCCGGTCAACCTGAAGGTGCCGCCGTACGAGTTCGTCACCGACGGCACGCTGGTGATCGGCGAAGACAAAGAAAAGAAGGGAGCCTAGAAGATGGGTGCTCAATTGCGTGCCCTTTGGGGGTGGTTCGACGCGCGCATGCCGTCGGTCGCCGAGCAGTGGAAGATCCACGCCGCCAATTACTACGCGCCGAAGAATTTCAACTTCTGGTACTTCTTCGGCGCGCTGTCGATGCTGGTGCTCGGCATCCAGATCGTTTCGGGCATCTTCCTGACGATGAACTACAAGCCCGACGCGAGTCTCGCGTTCGGCTCGGTCGAATACATCATGCGCGACGTGCCGGGCGGCTGGCTGCTGCGCTACATCCATTCCACCGGCGCTTCCGCCTTCTTCGTCGTCGTCTACCTGCACATGTTCCGCGGCTTGCTGTACGGCTCCTACAAGCAGCCGCGCGAGCTGGTATGGATTTTCGGCGTCCTGATCTACCTGACGCTGATGGGCGAGGCATTCTTCGGCTACCTGCTTCCCTGGGGGCAGATGTCGTACTGGGGCGCGCAGGTGATCGTCAATCTGTTCGGCACCGTGCCGCTGATCGGCCCGGACCTCGCGCTCTGGATCCGCGGCGACTACGTCGTCTCCGATGCGACGCTGAACCGCTTCTTCGCGCTGCACGTCATCGCCTTCCCGCTGGTGCTGCTGGGCCTCGTGGTCGCGCACATCCTCGCGCTGCACGACGTCGGCTCGAACAACCCCGACGGGATCGAGATCAAGAAGACGAAGGGCGCGGACGGCCACCCGCTGGACGGCATTCCCTTCCATCCGTACTACACGGTGAAGGACCTCATGGGCGCGGTGCTGTTCCTCGCCATCTTCTGCTTCATCATGTTCTTCGTGCCCGAGGTCGGCGGCTACTTCCTCGAGTACAACAACTTCATCCCCGCCGATCCGCTCAAGACGCCGCCGCACATCGCGCCGGTCTGGTACTTCACGCCGTACTACTCGATCCTGCGCGCGGTGCCGCCGCTGTTCCATTCGCAGTTCCCCGGCGTGCTGGCGATGGGCGTGGCGACCATGATTCTCTTCTTCCTGCCGTGGCTGGACCGCAGCCCGGTCAAGTCGATCCGCTACCGCGGCAGCCTCTACAAGAGCGCGCTGGCGCTGTTCGTGGTCGTCTTCCTCGTGCTCGGCTACCTCGGCACCGAGCCGACCACGGTCTGGGGCCAGTTCGGCTTCGACGCCTTCTTCCTCGACACCAAGGACGTCGCCACGTGGGTGGCCCGGGTATGCACCGTCCTCTACTTTGCGTTCTTCTTCCTCATGCCCTGGTACACCGCGCGCGACAAGGTGCTGCCGGTGCCCGAGCGGGTGACGTCATGAGAAAGCTCCTCCTCGCCGCGCTCTGCGCGCCGCTGGTTGCCTTCGCTTCCGAAGCCGGCTATCCGCTCGACCCATCGCCGCACGACGCGCGCGACCTGGTCAGCCTGCAGTCGGGCGCGCGCACCTTCGTCAACTACTGCCTCGGCTGCCACAGCGCGCAGTACATGCGCTACCAGGGCCTGACCGCGATCGGCCTCACCGAAGCGCAGATCCGCGACCACCTGATGTTCACCGCCGACAAGATCGGCGAGCCGATGAGGGGCCCGATGAGCGTCAAGGAGGGCAAGCAGTGGTTCGGCGTCGCGCCGCCCGACCTGTCGGTGATCGCGCGCTCGCGCGGCGCCGACTGGCTCTACACCTACCTGCGCACCTTCTACCGCGACCCGAAGACCACGAGCGGCTGGAACAACGCCGTGTTCCCGAATGCCGCCATGCCGCATGCGCTATGGATGCTGCAGGGCGAGCGCCGGCTGGAAGTCGCCGCCGGCGGCCATGGCCATGTCGACTACAAATGGTCGGAGCTCTCCAAGGGCGCGCAGTCGGTGACCGAGTACGACGCCACGGTGCGCGACCTGGTCAACTTCCTGGTCTACGTCGGCGAACCGCACGCGGCCAGCCGCAAGGCGATCGGCGTGCTCACGCTGTTCGTGCTCGGCGTGCTGTTCGTGCTCGCCTATCTACTGAAGAAGGAATACTGGAAAGACGTGCACTGACCACCACCGCGCGGCCGCCGGCCGCGCGGTTCTTCTCCTGATCGAAAGTCCCGCATCATGATGCAACTCTATTCGGGCACGACCTGCCCTTTCAGCCACCGCTGCCGCTTCGTGCTCTACGAGAAGGGCATGGACTTCCAGGTCATCGACGTCGACCTGTACAACAAGCCCGAGGACATCGCGGTGATGAATCCCTACAACCGCCTGCCGGTGCTGGTCGAGCGCGACCTCATCCTCTACGAGTCGAACATCATCAACGAGTACATCGACGAGCGCTTCCCGCACCCGCAGCTGATGCCCGCCGACCCGGTGATGCGCGCCCGCGCGCGCCTGATGCTGTTCAACATGGAAGTGGAGCTGTTCTCGCAGATCGAGCCGCTCGAGTCGGGCAAGGAGAAGCAGGTCGAGCGCTCTCGCCAGCACGTCACCGACCGGTTGATCGAGCTCGCGCCGGTGTTCACCAAGACCAAGCACATGCTCGGCGACGACTTCACCATGCTCGACGTGGCGATCGCGCCGCTGCTCTGGCGCCTCGACCACTACGGCATCAAGCTGGGCAAGACCGCGGCGCCCCTGATGAAATACGCCGAGCGCATCTTCTCGCGCCCGGCTTTCATCGAGGCGCTGACGCCTTCCGAGAAGGTGATGCGCAAGTGAAGGAAATCCCGACCAAGCCGTACCTGCTGCGCGCGCTCTTCGAGTGGTGCGTGGACAACGGCTACACGCCGCACCTGGCGGTGAAGGTCGACTCGCACACCCAGGTTCCCGCCGAATATGTGAAGGGCGGCGAGATCACGCTCAACATCAGCCCGAATGCGGTGCACAAGCTGCAGATGGGCAACGAACTGATCGAATTCTCGGCGCGCTTCGGCGGCGTGGCGCGGCAGATCTCGCTGCCGGTGACCAATGTGTATGCGCTCTATGCGCGCGAGACCGGCCACGGCATGACCTTCGATACGGAGGGGCCGAAGGCGGGCCTGCAGGCCAAAGCCGAGAGCGAGACCGCCTCGAACACCCGCGCCCCGACCCTGCCCGCGCCGGTTCCCGAGCCCCCCAAGAAGCCCTCCGGCGGCGGCAAGCCGACATTGCGCCGCATCAAGTAGGCGCATAATTTACAAAGCACCCGGGCCGGCTTAGCTCAGCTGGTAGAGCAGCGGTTTTGTAAACCGAAGGTCGGCGGTTCGATTCCGTCAGCCGGCACCGTAGAATGGGTGCGGGAGGGGTTCGCGGTGAAGAAGATCCTGTTCATCAATCCGGCGTTCAAGGAAAACCTGCACTCGAACATCAAGGTGCTGGCGATCCCGCCGCTCAACCTCGCCATGATCGCGGCCTACACGCCCGATCACTACGAGATCGAGATCGTCGACGAAGCGGTCGAGGACCTCGACCTGAACGCACGCGCCGACCTGGTCGGCATCACCTGCATGACGCCGTTGGCGCCGCGCGCCTACGAGGTCGCGGCCCACTTCCGCAAGCGCGGCATCCCGGTGGTGATGGGCGGCATCCACGCCTCCTACATGTGGGAGGAAGCGCTGCGCTACGTCGACTGTGTGGTGAGCGGCGAGGCCGAGGAGCTCTGGCCCAAGGTGCTCGAGGATTTCGAGCAGGGGCAGATGAAGCGGCACTACAAGGTCGAGGAACTGCCCGACATCACCAACCTGAAGATGCCGCGCCGCGACCTGCTGCGCGGCAAGTATTTCGTCGAGACGGTGCAGACCGGCCGCGGCTGCCCGATCAACTGCAACTTCTGCTCGGTCACCGCTTTCAACGGCGCGCGCTACCGGCTGCGCAGCACCGACAACATCATCGAGGAAATCAAGCGCATCAAGTCGAAGCGGATCTTCATCGTCGACGACAACATCGTCGGCGCCGGCAACAAGTACATGAACCGGGCGAGGGAACTCTTTACCCGCTTGAAGGAATGCGACAAGGAGTGGGGCGCGCAGACCTGCCTCAACATCGTCGAGCACCCCGACGTGCTGAAGCTCGCGCACGACAGCGGTTGCCGGGGCCTCTTGATCGGCTTCGAGTCGATCGACGCCGACTCGCTCGAGCACATGCACAAGCCGGTCAACCTGCGGCCGAATACCAAGAACTTCAGCGAGGCGATCCAGAAGATCCACGACCATGGCCTGGCCGTCATCGGCTGCTTCATCTTCGGCGCCGACACGCAGGGCAAGGACGTGTTCCGGCGCACCGTCGACTTCGCGCTGTCGAACAACATCGACGCCATCCAGATGACGCTCGAGACGCCGCTGCCCGGCACCGCCTTCTACCGCCAGATGGTGGCGGAGGACCGGCTGCTCCTCACCGACTACCCGAACGACTGGCGCCACTACAACATCGTCGAGCCCGTGTTCCAGATGAAGAACTGGACGCCGCGCGAGGCCTACGAAAGTCTGGTCGCGGCCTACAGCGAGGTGTCTTCGCTTGGCAGCTCGCTCAAGCGCGCAACCTGGACGCTGCTCAACACCAAGAGCCTGTTCAGCACCGCGATCGCCTTCTCGTGGAACTATCACGCGTACAAGGCGATCCGCGAGACGCCGACGCCGCTCGCGCTGCGCGAGGGCATGGTGATGAAGAAGGTCAGAAAACGGGTCGATATTCCGGTTCGGGCGGCGTGAGAATGATTGCGCCTTGCAAGGCTGGTGAAGGGTCCGCAGCGTAGGCTGCAGAGTTTCGGGGGATACCATGGAAAAGAAAGCAACGCCGTTCGCGCAAATGGACGGGCGCCAGAAGGTCCGCTTCGTCATCAAGCTTGCCATTTGCATCCTCACGTTCGGCTTCGTGTTCCCGAACGTGATGGGCGAGTAAAAAACAAAAAAGCCCGCCGGATCCCGGCGGGCTTTGTGCTTTACCGCGCGAAGCCGATCAGATCGGCTTGATGTTCGCGGCCTGCAGTCCCTTGGGACCGCGCTTCACCTCGAATTCCACCTTCTGGCCTTCCTTCAGGGTCTTGAACCCGGCCATCTGGATGGCGGTGTGATGCGCGAAAAGGTCTTCGCCGCCCTCGCTCGGGGTGATGAAGCCGTAGCCCTTGGAATCGTTGAACCACTTCACGGTACCGGTTGCCATTTGCAATCTTCCTTCAACATGCGGTCGCGACAAATCCGGGCGCGACTACGCCGGGCACGACGATCCAAGGGGAATTGAACTGCCACTGAGGTGGTAAGAAGCAAATTCTCGCTGCCTGAATATCCTGCGGCAGGGATTTTAGCAGTTTTGCCGCTGCCCGGGGCTACCATCCGGGGCATGGCGAACCTCTCCGACATCGTTACTTCCGCGTTCTGGCGCGTGAACCCGCCGGACGCGGATCCGGCCGAGACCCGCGAGTGGCTGGACGCGTTTGACGCGCTGGTGGAATCCGAAGGCCGCGAGCGCGCGACTTTCCTGCTGCGGAAACTCCTCGATCACGCGCGGGCGCGGCGCGTGCCGCTGCCGCCTGTCCTGAATACACCCTACAAGAACTCGGTGGCGCTCGCGGATCAGCCGCAGTTCCCCGGCAACCTCGAGCTCGAGAGCCGCATTTCCTCCATGGTGCGCTGGAATGCGCTCGCCATGGTGGTGCGCGCCAACCGCGCGCATCCGGAGCTCGGCGGCCACATCGCCAGCTACGCCTCGGCAGCGGATCTGTTCGAGGTCGGCTTCAATCACTTCTTCCGCGCCGACGATCTCGTCTACTTCCAGCCGCATTCGGCGCCCGGCGTGTATGCGAGGGCTTACCTCGAAGGCCGCCTGACCGAAGAGCAGTTGAATCACTATCGCCAGGAGACCGGCGGGAAGGGGCTCTCTTCCTACTGCCATCCCTACCTGATGCCGACCTTCTGGCAGTTCCCGACCGGCTCGATGGGCCTCGGTCCGCTGAACGCGATCTACCAGGCGCGCTTCATGCGTTACCTGGAGCACAGAAACATACTGGCGACGGCGAAGCGCAAAGTCTGGGCGTTCGTCGGCGACGGCGAAATGGACGAGCCGGAATCGCTCGCGGGGCTGTCGCTCGCCGCGCGCGACGGCCTCGACAACCTGATCTTCGTCGTCAACTGCAACCTGCAGCGCCTCGACGGCCCGGTGCGCGGCAACGGCTCGATCGTGCAGGAGCTCGAGGGACTGTTCGCCGGCGCGGGCTGGAACGTGCTGAAACTTCTCTGGGGATCGGACTGGGATCCGCTGTTCGCGCGCGACGCCGACGGCGTGCTGCTGAAGCGCCTGCACGAGACGGTCGACGGAGAGTTCCAGACCTACGCCGCCACCGACGGCCGCTTCAACCGCGAGCATTTCTTCAACAAGTATCCCGAGCTGCGCGAGCTCATCGCCGGCATGAGCGACGACGATATCGACCGGCTGAAGCGCGGCGGCCACGACCCGCTGAAGATCTACGCCGCTTATCAGGAGGCTTCGCTGCACCAGGGCCAGCCGACGGTAATCCTGGCGCAGACCAAGAAGGGCTACGGCATGGGACTGTGGGGCCAGGGAAAGATGGGCACCCACCAGCAGAAGAAGCTCGACGACGAGGCGCTGCGCGCGTTCCGCGACCGCTTCGTCCTGCCGCTCTCGGACGAGGATGCGAGCGAGCTGCGCTTTTACCACCCCGGGCGCGAGAGCCCGGAGATCCGCTACCTGGAGGCAAGACGCAAGGCGCTCGGCGGCTACCTGCCCGTACGCAAGACCACGGCCTCGAAGATCGAAGTCCCGGCGCTCAACGCGTCCGCGCGGAACCAGTCCACCACCATGGCGTTCGTGCAGCTGCTCGCGCAGCTGCTGAAGGACGAGAGGCTCGGCCGCCAGGTGGTGCCGATCGTCGCCGACGAGGCGCGCACCTTCGGCATGCAGACCCTGTTCCGCCAGTTCGGCATCTACTCCGCGCTCGGGCAGCTCTACGAGCCCGAGGACCACGACGAGCTGCTCTACTACCGCGAGGCGAAGGACGGCCAGATCCTGGAGGAGGGCATCACCGAGGCGGGCGCGCTCTCGTCCTGGCTCGCCGCGGCGACGGCGTATTCGTCGCATGGCACCCCGATGCTTCCGTTCTACATCTACTACTCGGTGTTCGGCTTCCAGCGCGTCGGCGACCTGATCTGGGCCGCGGGCGATTCGCGCGCGCGGGGTTTTCTCGTCGGCGGCACTGCCGGGCGCACCACGCTCGCGGGCGAGGGCCTGCAGCACCAGGACGGCTCGTCGCACCTCGTCGCCGCCACCGTGCCGAACTGCCGCGCCTACGACCCGTGCTTCGCGCAAGAGCTGGCGCTCATCGTCCAGGACGGCGCGCGGCGGATGCTCGAGGCTCAGGAGGACGTCTTCTACTACGTCACCGTCACCAACGAGAACTATGACCATCCTGGGATACCTCCGGACGCTGCCGAAGGCGTCTTGAAGGGCATGTACCTCTTGAAGAAGAAGGACAAGGCGAGCGTTCAACTCATGGGAAGCGGACCGATCCTGCGCGAAGTCATCGCTGCCGCGGATCTGCTGGAGAAGGACTGGAAGATCCAGGCCAATGTCTGGAGCGTGACGTCGTTCACCGAATTGCGCCGTGACGGCATGCGCGCCGAGCGAGCGCGGCGTTTCGGCGGCAAGGACGAGGGCTGGGTCGGAAAATGCCTCAAGGGGGAAAAAGGACCGGTCGTCGCGGCGAGCGACTACGTGAGCGCGGTCGCCGACCTGATCCGTCCCTACGTCACCGGGAAAGAAGCCAATCGGACATACGTCGCTCTAGGCACCGACGGCTTCGGCCGCAGCGACACGCGCGCCGCGCTGCGCGCTTTTTTCGAGGTGGACGCCCGCCACATCGCCATCGCCGCGCTCGCGGCAATGGAGAGCCCGCTAGTCGCCGAAGCCCTTGAGCGGTATCGGATCGAGCCGCGCAGCGGCCCGCCCTGGGAGCGGTAGCGGCCGGAGTGCCTGTTCCCGCTCCTGCGCCATCTTGCCGCGCAGGTACTCCGCGGGCTGGGGACTGACGAGCGTCTCGAGCAGCTGCCTCTGGTGCAGTGTTTCCAATTCGCCCCGGCGCGCGCCGGCCGCGAACTCGGCCGACTGCTGATCGCGCTGGATGAGCGCGCGCTGCACGTCGCGGTCGTCGGCGCTCGCGGTTCCTGCAAGGCAGGCGAGCAGGACCATCGCCGTTCTCACTCGGCTTCCATGACCCGCGTGGCGCGGATCGCGCGCGCAAAATCGAGCGTCGCCTGGGCAAGCGAGACGCGATCGTCGACGGTGCGCATTACGGTCGCCGTGGGACGCACGGCGATGCCGAGCGAGCGCACGCTCTCGGCGAAGATCTCGTCCTCGCGGTCGATGACGAAGCCGTCGATCAGCCGGAGGTATTCCCCCGCGACCGCGCGCACCGAAGGCTCGCGGCCGAGCTCGCGCATCATTTTTCCCGCCGAGCCCCTGAGCGCCTTGCCTCCCACCAGCGGCGTTACCGCGACGACCGGCGCGCCGCGCTTTCGCAGCATCTCCTTCATGCCGGGCACCTCGAGGATCGGCCGGATGGAGTGATACGGATTCGCCGGGCCGATGATGATCGCCTCGAGATCGGGCGCGAGCAGCGCCTCGCGCACTTCGTCTGAAATCTTCGCTTCCTCGACCCCGGCGTACTGGAAGCCGCGCACCTGCGGCTCGCAGCCGAGCTCGTTGAAGTACTCGGTGAAGGTGACGGCGCCTTCGTCGGTGATGACGTTGGTGCGCACGCGCTCGTCGCTCATCGGCAGCACGCGCGCGCTGACGCCCAGCTCGCGGCAGAAGTCGCGCGTGATCTCGGTCAAGCGTCGGCCCTCGTCGAGCCCCTGGGTGCGCAGCAGCGACGTGGCGAGCGAGCGATCGCCGATCGCCGGCTGGTTCGCCCCGCCGAGCGAGCGCAGCATGCCCTGCACGGCGCGTGTTTCTCCCTCGGGCTCCCAGCCCGCGCTCGCGCTGGCGATGCCGGCGAGGGTGTAGAGCACGGTGTCGAGATCGGGCGAGAAGGCGAGGCCGAGGTGCTCGTAGTCGTCGCCGGTGTTGACGATCGCGGCGAGGTCCTTGCCGCGCAGCCGGTACAGGCCGTCGGCAAGCTTCGCCGCACCGACCTGCCCGACGAGCGCCACGACGGTTCCCATGCGGCGATTCTAACTGACCGACAAACGCCGCTAGAACTTCTCCGCCCAGGGGCGCAGATCGATCTCGAAGCTCCACGCCGAGCGCGGTTGGGCGTGGATCTGCCAGAACGCCTCCGCGATCGCGTCGGTGGCGAGCATGCCGTCCGCCGGCAGGTCCTTGACGCGGTCCGCCATGCGCTCGCGCGTGCGGCGGTTGTCGATCATGCCGTCGATGACGACGTGCGCGACGTGGATGTTCTTCGGCCCGAGCTCGCGCGCCATCGACTGCGCCACCTGCCGCAAGCCGCCTTTTGCAGCGGCGAAGGCGGCGAACTGCGCCGCGCCGCGCACCGACGCTGTCGCGCCGGTGAAGAGGATCGTGCCTTTGCCGCGCGTGAGCATGCGCCGCGCGGCCTCGCGACCGAAAAGGAAGCCGGCGTAGCAGCCGAGGCGCCAGACCTTCTCGAACATCTCGGCCGGCGTTTCCGTGATCGGCGCACGGAAGTTCGCGCCGGCGTTGAAGACTGCCACCTCGACCGGTGCGCGTTTTTCGACGCGGTCGAAAAGCGCGATGACCTGGGATTCCTCGCGCAGGTCGGCGCGCTCGCCCTGCGTGCGCGAGGAGAGGACCGCCTCATAGCCGCCCTTGGCGAAGCGCCGGCCGAGCGCCCCGCCGAGACCTTCTCCCGCGCCGCCGATGAGCGCGATGCCGCTCAAAGCGCCGCCGCCAGTTCCGCGCCTTCGAGCATGGCGCGCTTCGCGTCGAGCTCGCCCGCTTCGCGCGCGCCGCCGATCAGGCGACCCGGCACGGCACGCCGGGGCTCCTGGCCGGCGCAGACGATGATCGTGTCGGCAGGCACCAGCACCGCCTTGCCCTCGACGCCGAGATGCAGCCCGGCGTCGTCGATCCGGCGGTACTCGACGCCCTTCAGCATCTGCACGCCATGGCGCGCGAGCTCGGCGCGATGCACCCACCCCGTGGTGCGGCCGAGCGTGTGGCCGAATGGGGTGGTGGAGCGCTTCGTCATGGTGATCTTCACGTTGGTCTTCTCCTGCCGGGGCGCCAGCAGCCTGCCGTCCGCGGCGATTCCCCAATGCGCCGCGAAGGCCTTTGCATCGAGCGGCGAGCGGCTGCCCCCCTCGAGGAGGTACAGGGCGACGTCGAAGCCGATGCCACCCATGCCGATGATCGCGACTTCGCGCCCTGCCTGCCGCGCGCCGCTCAGGATCTCCACATAGCTTGCGACTTTCGCGTGCTCGATGCCCGGGATCGCAGGCCGGCGCGCGTCGATGCCGGAAGCGACGATCACCTCATCGAAGCCGCGCAGGTCGGCCTCGCCCGCAACATGATTCAGGCGCACTTCGGCGCCCGCGCGGCGCAGGCGCTCGGCGTAGTAGGCGATCGATTCGGCGAATTCCTGCTTGCCGGGAATTTTCTTTGCGAGGTTGAACTGGCCGCCGAGCTCGGCGGCGCGCTCGAACAGGGTCACCGCGTGGCCGCGTTCCGCGGCGACTGCGGCGGCGGACAGACCGGCGGGGCCGCCGCCGATAACAGCAATTCTCTTCTTCCTGGAAGTACGAACAAAAGCCAGTTTCGTTTCGCGCCCTGCGCGCGGATTGACTACGCAGCTCGCCGGCTGGCCGATGAAGTAGTGGTCGAGGCAGGCCTGGTTGCACGCGATGCAGATGTTGATGCCGGCGCGGTCGCCGGCGCAGGCCTTGTTCGCGAAGTCGGCGTCGGCGAGGAAGGCACGCGCCGCGGAGACCATGTCGGCATCGCCGCGCGCCAGGATCTGCTCGGCGATCTCGGGTGCGTTGATGCGATTGGAGGCGACCACGGGGATGCGCAGCGCTTCCTTCAGGCGGCGCGTAGCCCAGGCGAAGGCACCGCGCGGCACCGCCTGTGCGATGGTCGGCACGCGCGCTTCGTGCCAGCCGATGCCGGAGTTGAGAAGCGTCGCGCCGGCGACCTCGATCGCGCGCGCCACTTCGACCGTTTCCGCCGCGTCCAGCCCGCCTTCGACCAGATCGAGCGCCGAGATGCGGTAGACGATGATGAAGTCCTTGCCCGCCGCGGCGCGCGAGCGCCGCACGATCTCGGCCGCGAAGCGCGTGCGGTTGGCGAGGCTGCCGCCCCAGGCGTCGCTGCGGTGGTTGGTCCGCGCGGCGAGGAACTGGGTGATCAGGTAGCCCTCCGAGCCCATGATCTCGACGCCGTCGTAGCCGGCTTCGCGCGCCAGCGCCGACGCGCTCGCGAAATCGTCGATCGTCTCCTCGATCAGGGCGGCGCTCATCTCGTGCGGCGCGTGCGGATTGATCGGCGACTTCAGCGCCGAAGGCGCGACGATCCGCTCGTGGAAGCCATAGCGTCCCGAGTGCAGCAGCTGCAGCACGATGCGGCCGCCCGCGTCGTGGACCGCCTTGGGAATGACCTGATGCCGGTTGACATCGGCCTTGGTCGAGAACTGCGCGCGGTGCGGACCGAGGTTGCCGGCGTCGCTCGGCGAGAAGCCGCCGGTGACGATCAGCGCCGCGCCGCCGCGGGCGCGCTCGGCGTAGAAGGCGGCGAGCCGTTCCATGCCATCGGGCCGCGCTTCCAGCCCGGTGTGCATCGAGCCCATCAGGATGCGGTTGCGCAGCGTGACGAAGCCGAGGTCGAGCGGCCGGGAGAGAAGCGGATACATCGCCGCTATTTTCGCAGAACGAAGAACGTCCCCAGCAGGACGAGAGCGGCGCCGGCGAGCATCGGCAGGGAGAGGCTCTCGCCGAGGAACAGCGCGCCCCAGGCGACGCCGAAGATCGGGATCAGGTAGGTGACGGTGAGCGCGCCGGCGGCGCCGATGTCGGTGACGAGGCGGAAGTAGAGCAGGTACGCAACTGCGCCGCAGACGAGACCGAGCGCGAGGACGCAGGCAACGACCAGCGCCGACGGCGGGGCGAAAGGTGGCACCACCGCGATCAGCGGCGCGAGCAGCACGCCGCCCGCGATCTGCGTGCCGAGCGCCATGCTGCGCGACGGCACACCCTGTGCCCAGCGCCGCATGTAGGCGCCGGCGAGCCCATAGCAGACCGCGGCGCCGGTCGCGGCGAGGACCGGCAACGCCGCGAACGCGGCGCCGGCCTCGGGACGGGTGACGAGCGCTACGCCGACGATGCCGATCAGCAACCCGGCGACGCCGCGAGGCGCGAGCCGCTCACCGAGCAGCCAGGCGGAGAACAGCGCACCCCACATCGGGGAGCTGGCATTGATCACCGCCATCAGGCCGGCGGACAGGCTGAGCGCGGCATACGCGTACAGGAGAAACGGCAGAGCCGAGGTGAGGATCCCGACGATCACGTACTGGCGCCACCAGCGCCGCCACGCAGCGTCGGAGCCGATGAGGCGGAAATATGCCGCGAGCGCGATGCCGGCGATCAGCATGCGCAGATCGGCGGTGAGCACCGGGCCGATCACCGGCGAGGTGATGCGGATGAACAGGAACGACGCGCCCCAGATCGCCGCGAGCAGGAGCAGCCGCGCGGCGTCGCCGCGCCTCATTTACCGCGACGTCGCTTTTCCAGTTCGAGAAGCCGTTTCTTGCGCTCCAGGCCCCAGGCGTAGCCGCCGAGGCCGCCGTCGCTGCGCACCGCCCGGTGGCAGGGCACGGCAAGCGCGACCGGGTTGGCGCCGCAGGCCGAGCCGACCGCGCGCACCGCGCGCGACGCACCGATGGCGCGGGCGATGTGCTGGTAGGTCCGCGTTTCGCCGCGTGGGATGCGACGCAGCGTTTCCCACACGCGGCGCTGAAACACCGTGCCGCGGATATCGAGCGGCACGCGTGCGAGGCTGGCTTCGCCGGTGATGAAGGAAAGAATTTTTTCTCTTAGACCCGAAAGCGAGTCTTCAATCAGCTCTGCCGCAGCAAACTCCTCGGCAAGCAGGCGCGTCAGGCGCGCCGGGTCGTCGCCGAGCTTGATCGAGCAGAGGCCTTTGTCGGTTGCCGCCGCGAGCACGATGCCGAGCGGCGTGGCGAAGCAAGCGAAGCGGATTTTCTGCCCCTTGCCTTGCGCGCGGTAGTCGCGTGCCCGCATGCCGAGCGGGGGCTTCTCGTAGAATCGCGACACCGAGCCATAGCCGGCGTCGAAAACCGCGTCGGTGACGCGGCTGCCGTTGCGCAGCGAGGACTTGACCGATTCGACGCGGTGCGCTTCCTGATAGCCGCGCGGCGAGACGCCGAACGCGTGCTTGAAGCGCCGCTGCAGGTGGAAAGGGCTCGCGCCGACGGCCTGCGAGAGTTCCTCGAGCGTGACGCGCTCGCCGCGCCGGGCATCGAGGTAGTTGCGTGCCTTGAGCGTCAGGTCTTCCATGGCGTCACTCTAGCGGTTGCGCGACGCGGGTTCTATCCGCTTATTGCGCGGGATTACAATGGGGTCGGTTCGTCGCCCCTGGGGAGGGGGCTCCGATGAAGCCGGAGCGAGTTTCGCTCGGCAAGACCACGAGACCGAGCCTGGCGGGAACCCTGCCGAGGCAGCGCCTGTTTGCGGAGCTCGACCGTGGTCGCAAGGGGCAGGCCATCTGGATCTCGGGCCCGCCGGGCTGCGGCAAGACCACGCTGGCCGCGAGCTATTTCGACCATGCCGCGATTCCCGGTCTCTGGTACCAGATGGACGAAGGCGACGCCGACGTCGCGACGTTCTTCTACTACCTGCGCGTCGCCGCTGAGAACCTGGCGCCGGACCACCCCGACCAGCTGCCGGTGCTGCGCCCGGAGTACCACGCCGGATTGCCGGTCTTCACGCGACGTTATTTCCAGTCTCTCTATGCGCGCCTGAAACCGCCATTTGCGGTCGTGTTCGACGGTTATCACGAGGTACCGGCCTCGTCGGAACTGCACGAGGTGATGCGCATCGCCTTGGGCGAGCTTCCACCGGGCGGATGCGCCGTGATCGTCAGCCGTGGCGATCCGCCGCCTGCGCTCGCCCGGCTGCGCGCCAATCGCGCGCTTTCCGCCCTGACCTGGGATGAGCTGCGGCTCACGCGCGAGGAAACCGCCGGGATCGTCGCGGCGCGCCATCCCGAGATCGACGCCGCTGCCATCGATGAACTGTACGAGAAGACGCAAGGCTGGGCCGCCGGGTTGGTGCTGATGCTCGAGCATGCCCGTCTCGGCTCGCTCGGCGACGCGCCGGATTTCTCTACCGGACAGGTGGTGTTCGACTACTTCGCCGGCGAGATCTTCCAGAAGGCCGATAGCGGCACGCAGGACTTCCTGCTGCGCACTGCGCTGCTGCCGCAGATGACGCCGGGAATGGCGCAGCAGCTCACCGGAGACGAGCGCGCGCCGCGCATCCTGAGCGAGCTGCATCGCGACAACTACTTCGTGGCACTGCGCCAGGCGGCGCCCGAGCCGATCTATCAATACCACCCGATGCTGCGCGAGTTCCTTCTTTCGCGCGGGCAGGAGACGCTGCCCAAGGAGCCGCGACGCGAGCTGCAGAAGCGAGCGGCGCGTTTGATGGAGGAGGCGGGACGGGTGGAGGATGCGGTGGTCCTCTACCGCGAAGGTCGCGACTGGGACTTGCTGGTGCAGTTGATCGAGGCCCACGCGGAGCGCATGCTCGCCCAAGGACGCGGCGAAACGCTGCGCCACTGGATCGACGACCTGCCGCCCGAGTTGCTGCGCCGCCATCCCTGGACCGTGTACTGGGCGGCGGCCAGCCAGGCGCAGATCGCGCCCAGGGAAGCGCGGCTACTCTACGAAAAGGCCTTCGAGCAGTTTCGCTCTCACGGCGCCGCAGGCGAGGCGGGAATGATCCTGGCGTGCTCGGGAGCGATGGACGCCATCCTCTACGAGCTCGACGATTTCTCGCGCCTCGATCGCTGGATCGCGGTGCTCGACGAGGCGGCGAGCAAGGGAACCCGCTTTCCCTCGGCGGCGGTGGAAGCCCGCGTGGCGTGCAACATGGTGGTCTCGCTGACGATGCGCCAGCCGCAGCGCCAGGATATCGGCCAATGGGTCGAGCGCTCGCTCCTCAGCGCGCGCAACGTTCCCGACCGGAACCTGCAGTTGTTCGTCGGCGTGCTCTGCGCCCTGACGTTGATGTGGACCGGGCTGTACTCGCGCTCGCGGGAGCTGATCGACGCCGCCAATCGCATGTCGGCCGATCCGGCGATCTCGCCGTTCTCGCGCATCACGCTGAAGAACGTCGACACGATGTACCACATGCTGACCGCAGGGTACGAGGCCGGCATGCGCTCGATGCACGAAGGACTCGACATCGCGCGCGCCACCGGCGTTCATACCTGGACTTTCCAGCTCTTGGTCCATGGCTACGGCGCGGCGCTCGGCGGCGAGGACTTGGAGCGCGCGGCGCAGCTCGCCAAGGAGCTCGATGCGCACGCCGCCGGCGCCGGGCGACTGAGCGTCTGCTTCCGCCATCACTTCCAGGCCTGGGAGGCAATGCTGCGCAAGGACCTGATGCGCGCACTGCAGCAGGAGAAGGCGGCGCTGCGCATGGCGGTGGAGGTCGGTTGTCCCTATTTCGAGGTGCTTTGCCGTCTGGCGCTCGGGCAGATCCTGCTTGAATGCGGCGACCAGCGGAAGTGCGCTGCGCAGCTGCAGCGCATGCGCGCCATCGCCCGGGAAATCCCCAACGCCCACCTCGAATACGCGTGCCTGCTCGGCTTCGCGGACATGGCGCTGCGCGCCGGGCGCACCCGCTCAGGGCTGAAGGCGCTGCGCCTCGGCCTCGAAACCGGCCGCCAGTACGGCTACCATCACTTCCTCTGGTGGTGGCCGGCCGCTCTGTCGCGCATCTGCGCCCGCGCGCTCGAGGAAGGCATCGAAGTCGACTACGTGCGCGCGCTCATCCGGCAGCGCAACCTCACCCCCGAGGGCCCGGCGGTCGGCGCCGCCTGGCCGTGGATGTTCCGGGTCAACACGCTGGGGAATTTCCGTCTGCTCCGCCACGACGAGCCGCTCGGCGGCGTTGGCAAGGCGCAGCGCCGTCCGCTCGAGCTGCTCAAGCTGCTGATTGCATACGGCGGCACCCAGGTGAGCGAGAGCCGCGTCACCGACGCGCTTTGGCCGAGGATCGAGGGCGACTCCGCGCACCGCTCTTTCACCAGCGCGCTGCACCGCTTGCGCAAACTGCTCGGCGAGGACAAGGCAGTCGTGTTGCACGAAGGCAAGCTGACGCTCGACCGGCGCTACTTCTGGGTCGACGCCTGGGCGTTCGATGCGCTTGCTGCAGAGCTCGAGGCGGCCAGCGATCCGCTGCGCGTGGAGAAGCTCGCCGAGCGCATGCTCGCGCTCTACGCCGGACCGTTCATGGCCGACGAGGCCGACGCGGCCTGGTACCTGCAGCCGCGAGATCGGCTGCGCGGGCGCCTGGCGCGCGCGATGAAGCGGGTGCTGCGCCAGTGGCACGACGGCGGCGAAGCCGAGCGGGCGCGCGCCGGCTACGAGAAGTGCCTGGAGATCGACGCTGCCGCAGCGCAGCAGGCCGGATATAAGCTAAGCGTAAGCGATCGGTAAGTCATCCGCCTGCGCCCCCTCCGCACGATGGGGGCATGCGACTATTCCTTGGCGGCGAGAATGTACTTGCGCGAAGTACGCGGATCGAGCCCGGTGCGTTCGGCGACGGCGGCGTAGCTGCCGAGGCGGCGGTAGAGCAGGGCGCAGTAGCGGGCGAGCATGTCGTCGGCGGTGAGGCGTCCTTCGAGCAATTGCGCGGTGAGCACCTCCGCTTCGTCGCCGCTCGCCTGCTGCAGCTCCGCGGCATAGCGCCCGGTCAGCAGGATCCGCCGCACCGCCTGCTCGAGCTCGCGGACATTCCCCGGCCAGGCATAGCCGCGTGGCAGCCCCGCCTCCAGCGCTTCGAGCACCGATGCGACGAGTGCCGGTGCCTCGTCGCCGGCAATGCGCGCGACGAGCAGTTGCACCAGTTCCTCCAGCTCTCTCGGGGACTCCGCGATGCGCTGGCGCAACGTGGGCAGCGCAATGACGTCCGAGCAGAGGCGATAGAAGAAGTCGTCGCGGAACCGCCCCTGGCGGCGCAGCTCGCCGAGCGGGCGGTTG
>DATNCP010000134.1:0-8271 GCA_035607175.1 Burkholderiales bacterium | reverse complement strand
GCGGCCGAGCGCTTGAGGATCGCGCCGTTCGGCGCCAGCGACCCGAACAGGGCAACCAGTCCGCCTTGCGGTGAAATCGGGCTCTTGAATTCGCGCACCACCGCGCGGTCGACCCATGCGGGATGGGCATCCAGCGTCTGGCCCAGTGTCTTCCCGGATACGGTCATGCAGTCGAGGTGCAGCAGCGGCGCGAGCTCGCGCAGCACTGCAGGAACGCCGCCCGCAGCGTAAAGATCCGACATGTAGTGCTGGCCGGTCGGCTTCAGGTCGACGAGCACTGGCGTCGAATCCGAAAGGGAATTGAGTTTTCTCAAATCTATTTTGATCCCCGCGCGACCCGCAATCGCGGTCAGGTGGACGATGGCGTTGGTCGAGCCGCCGATCGCGAGCAGCACGCGCAGCGCGTTCTCGACCGACTTCTCCGTGATGATCTGGCTCGGCCGGATCGGCGACTGCGCGAGCGCGGCGGCGCGGCGTCCGGATTCCTCGGCCGCTCGCAGGCGGTCGGCGTGCACCGCCGGGATCGCCGCGCTGTTCGGCAGCGCCATGCCGAGCGCCTCGGCGATCGACGCCATGGTCGAGGCCGTGCCCATGACCGCGCAGGTGCCCGCCGTGGTCGCGAGGTTGCCTTCGATGGTTTCGATCTCTTCGGCGTTGACCTTGCCGGCGCGATGCATCGCCCAGAAGCGCCGGCAGTCGGTGCAGGCGCCGAGACGCTCGCCGCGGAACGAGGTCGGCATCATCGGCCCGGCGAGGAGCTGCACCGCCGGCAGATCGGCCGACACGGCGCCCATGAGCTGCGCCGGGACGGTCTTGTCGCAACCGCCGACCAGCACCACCGCGTTCATCGGCTGGGCGCGGATCATCTCCTCGACGTCGATCGCCATCAGGTTGCGGAACATCATCGAGGTCGGGCTGAGGAATACTTCGCCGAGCGAGACGGTCGGGAACTCGATCGGCAGCGCGCCGGCGGCGAGCACGCCGCGCTTCACCGCCTCGATCAGCTCGGGAAAATGGCGATGGCAGTTGTTGAAGCCGCTGCGCGAATCGGCGATGCCGACGATCGGGCGCGCCAGCATCTCGCCCGAGTAGCCCATGCTCTTCGCGAACGAGCGGCGCAGGTACAGTGAGAACGCCGGATCGCCGTAGTTGGTGAGGCCTTTCGCGAAGCCCTTCTTTTCCTTATCCGCCATATTCCTTCCGCAGGCGCTTCGCGCCTTCGACCATCGCCTGCAGCTTGCCGAACGCCACCTCGCGCGGCAGGTACTTCATGCCGCAGTCGGGTGCGACGATCATGTCCTCGGGCTTGATGTGCCGCAGCGCCTTCTTCAGCCGTGCCACAACGATCTCCGGCGTCTCGATCTTCATGTCCGAGAGGTCGATGCAGCCCACCATGATCTTCTTGCCCGGAAGCTTCTGCAGCACCGCGGTGTCGAGATTCGACTGAGCGGTTTCGATGGAAATCTGCCGGACAGGCGAGCCCGCCAGCTCGGGAAGGAACGAATAGCCCGACGGACGCGCATGGATGATGGCGGCGTACCCGAAGCAGATGTGCACCGCCGTTTCACCCTTGATGCCTTCGAGGGCGCGGTTGAGGGCCTTCAACCCGTATTCGCGCGCTTTCTCCGGACGCGCCTGCATGTAGGGCTCGTCGATCTGCACCACGTCGGCGCCGGCGGCGAACAGGTCCCTGATCTCGGCGTTCACCGCCGCCGCATAGTCCATCGCCGCTTCTTCCGGCGACTTGTAGAAATCGTTCTGCGCCTGCTGCGACATGGTGAACGGACCGGGGACGGTGATCTTGACCTTCCGGTCGGTATTTTTTTTCAGGAAGAGAAGATCGTTCACTTCGACCGCGTGCTTCCGGCGGATCGCGCCGACGATGCGCGGCACAGGGTTGGGATGGCCCGAGCGGTCGAGCGCGGTGCCGGGATTGTCGATATCGACGCCTTCGAGCGCGGTGGCGAAGCGGTTGGAGTAGCTCTCGCGCCGGATCTCGCCGTCGGTGACGATGTCGATGCCCGCTTCCTCCTGGGCGCGGATCGCGAGCCGGGTTGCATCCTCCTGCGCTTCTTCCAAAAACGATTTGTCGATACGCCAAAGCTCTCGCGCGCGCACGCGCGGCGGAAAGCGGCCGGCGAGCTTCTTGCGGTCGATCAGCCATTCAGGCTGGGGGTAGCTGCCTACGAGTGTGGTCGGAAATAGCATCAGGTCCTGGCAAATCGGGGGGAAATCCTGCTCAGCCTCTCGGGGTCGACGCGGCCGCTCCTTTGAATATAGCTCCACGCGAAGTCCCGCGGCGAAAGTTTCATGTGCTCCGGGAAGCGGTCGTACCACGCGCCGCTCGCGTCCGCCGCCGCCACCAGCTTCTCGACGATGGGCCGCCGCGCCGCTTCGAAGCTTTTCAATGCCTTGTTGATGTCAGCTTCCTCGCGCAGGGCTTTCACCAGGGCGATGGCGTCCTCCATGGCGAGGCGCGTCCCCGAGCCGATCGAGAAATGCGCGGTGCGCAGCGCATCGCCGATCAGGACCAGGTTGCCGACCGACCAGCGCTCGTTGCGCACGTTCGGGAAGTTGCGCCAGATCGACTTGTTGGAAAGGAGCGGCGCGCCCTCGAGGACCGGCGCATACACCTTCTCCAGGTAGCGCCGCGTTTCCTCCTCGCCCATCGTCGCGAAGCCGGCGCGCTGCCAGGTGGCGTCGTCGCACTCGGTGACGAAAGTGCTCATGTCGGCCGCATGCCGGTAGTGGTGCACGTTGAACGAGCCGTGCTCGCTGCGCAGGAAGGTCTGGGTGAGCTTCTCGAAGCGCTTCGGCGTGCCGTACCAGGAGAACTTGTTGGTGCAATGGCCGATGCGCGTGCCGAAGTCGCGCGCGCGGCGCGCCGCGGAATTGGCGCCGTCGGCGGCGACCACCAGGTCGTAGTCCTCGAAGCGCTCGGCGCCGAGCGGCCGGACGTACTCCGGCGTCACGCCCACGCTCGCCAGCCGGCGCTGCATCAGCCGCAGGAAATGCAGGCGGCCGATGGCGGCGAAGCCGATGCCGTCGATCACGTTGCGCTCGCCGCGATGCACCACCACGAGGTCGACCCAGGCTTCGAGCTCCGGCGTGATCAGCTCGTAGGTGGCGGGGTCGTCGGCCTGCAGGAACTCGAGCGCGCGGTCGGAAAAGACCACGCCGAAGCCGAACGTCGCGTCGGGCGGATTCTGCTCGAGCACGCGCAGCTCGCAGTCCGGCTTCGCCTTCCTCAGCAGATAGGAAAAATACAGGCCGGCGGGACCGGCGCCGACGACCAGGACTTTCATCTCCTTCAGTTTCCCCAGATCGTGCGCGCCGCGTCGACGCAGAGCTTCAGCTTGGCGCGCTCATCGGCCTCGGTCACCGGATTGCCGCCCATGGTGCTCGCGAACCCGCACTGCGGGCTGATCGCCAGTCGATCCAGCGGGAGGTAAGCCGCGGCCTCTTCCGTTCTTCGCCTCAACAAGTCCTTCTGTTCCAGTTGCGGCGTCTTCGAACTGACCAGCCCCAGCACCACGCCCTTGCTCTTCGGCACGAAGCGCAGCGGCGCGAAGCCGCCGGCGCGCGGCGTATCGAACTCGAGCAGGAAATGATCGACGTTGGTCCGGCCGAAGAATTTCTCGGCCACCGAGTCGTAGCCGCCTTCGGAGAGATACATGCCCTTGTAGTTGCCGCGGCAGACGTGCACGCCGACGGTCATCCCGGCCGGCTTGCCCTTCACCGCTTCGTTGAGGGCGTCGATGTACAGGTCGACCAGGCGATCGGGATCCTCGCCCTTCGCCCTCACTTTGGCGCGCGCGGCCGGATCGCACAGGATCGCCACCGCCACCTCGTCGATCTGCACATACTTGCACCCGGCCTTTGCCAGGTCGGCCATCTCCGCCTGGTAGACCTTCCCCAGATCCCGGAAGAACGCCTCAGCTTTGTCGTACGCGCTGCCCCAATCGGTGAAGCGGTAGAAATGCATCGTCGAAGGCGCCGGCATGGTGATCTTGGTATTGCCGAAGCCGAATTCGTCGAGCGTGATCGGCTGGCTGCGCGAGACCTTGCCGCTGACATACGGCGCGGTGAACTTCGACTCGTGGCCCTCGGCGTCGTGGAAGGTGAAGTCCGCGTCCCTGACCTCGAGGCCCTTGGTGAGGCGGACGAACTTTTCCCAGTAGGAAACGCGCCGGAACTCGCCGTCGGTGATCACCTGCAAGCCGCAGTCCTGCTGCAGGCGGACCACCTCGCGGACGGCTTCGTCCTGCGCCGCGCGCAACGCGTCTCCTTTCAGATTGCGGAAGGCTTCGCGCAGCTTCTTGGGACGCAGCAGGCTGCCGATGTGGTCGGCGCGATGCAGAGGCATGCGAGAATTCTAAGGCCCATGACCTTCCACGCCGAGCACATCGGCAGCTTCGTCCGTCCCGCGCGCCTCGTCGAAGCGGCGCGTGGACACAAGGCGAAGAAACTGACTGACATGCAGTTTATTGCCGTCCAGGACGATTGCATCCGCGAGATCGTCGCCTTCCAGGAGTCGATCGGACTGCCGAGCGTCACCGACGGCGAGTTCCGCCGCCGCAGCTGGTCGGCCGGATTCATCGACGCGGTCGAAGGCTTCGGCCTGCGCGACGGCACGCTCGGCTTTCGCAACGAGACCGGCGTCATGGGCGTCGCCGCCTCGCCGTACGCGAAAGCGAAGCTGCGCCGCAGGCGGCGCATCGTCGCGGACGACTACGCATTTCTGAAGAAGACCGTCCGCCGCGGCATCCCGAAAGTCACCATCGCCGCGCCCGACGTGATGCACTGGTTCCTCGGCCCGAACGCGTTCGACCCGGCCGCGTACCCTGATCGAGAGGAATTTCTTTCTGATTTACAAAATATTTATCGGCAGGAGATCGCGGACCTGGCGAAGGAGGGCTGCGCCTACCTGCAGCTCGACGACACCGCCCTGCCGTGCAACTGTGACGTCAAGGCGCGCAACGACGTGCTCGCGCGCGGCGAGAACCCGGACGAGCTCACCGGGCGCTATGCGCAGCTCTTCAACGACTGCATCGCCGCCAAGCCGAAGAACATGAAGGTCGCGATCCATCTCTGCCGCGGCAACCTCAAGGGAGCGTGGATGGCCGAGGGCGGCTACGACCCGGTCGCCGACGCGCTGTTCAACAAGCTCAACGCCGATATCTATTGCCTCGAGTACGACACCGCGCGCGCCGGCGACTTCTCGCCCCTGCGCCACGTGCCGCGCAACAAGACCGTGATCCTCGGCCTGGTGTCGACCAAGACGCCGCAGCTCGAGAGCAGGGACGAGCTCAAGCGGCGCATCGAGGAAGCGGCGAAGTTCGTGCCGCTCGAGCGCCTCGGCCTCTCGCCGCAGTGCGGCTTTTCGAGCGGCGGCGGCTCGGGCCAGGCCGTGACGCAGGACGACACGCGGCGAAAGCTCGAGCTCGTGCTCGAGGTCTCGCGCGAAGTGTGGGGTTGAGGACCCTGGTTAGACCGAGGGCTTGAGCAGGCCGAGGTGGCGGAAAAGCGCCACGTAGCGCCCAACGAGATCGCGCTGGTACTGCCCGAGGTCGCGGTTGCGCCAGTCGTAGAGTCCCTGGCCTTCGCGCGTACCGCGCTTGCCTTCGTCCATCAGCCGCTTGACCAGCGCCGGGGGCTCGTAGCGGGGTGCATTCAGCGCGCGCGCCATCGAGCTCGACGCATAGAAAAGGATGTCGAGCCCGCCGTAGTCGATGAACTCGCACAGGCCCATCGCCGTGTAGCGCGGGCCGAAGCCGGCGCGCACCGCGCGATCGATGTCCTCCGGCGTCGCCACGCCCTCCTCGACCAGCCGCGCCGCCTCATTCATCGCCGCGGCCTGCAGGCGCGGCACGATGAATCCCGGCGAGGCGGTGCAGCGCACCACGACCTTGCCCGCCTCCTCCAGGAGCTGCTTCGTCTTCTGGAAGGTCGCCTCGGCAGTCGCTTTCGCCGGGCTCACCTCCACCAGCGGGATGAGGTAGGCGGGGTTGAGAAAGTGCGCGTTCAGGAAGCGCTCCGGCCGCGTCACCATCGCCGCGAGCTTGTCGGCCAGCATCGACGAGGTGGTCGAAGCGAGGATCGCATCCGGCCGCAGGTGCTTGCAGGCGCGCGCGAACGCGTCGTGCTTCGCATCGTCCGTTTCGGTCACGCCCTCGAAGACGATGTCCGCTTCGGCGAGCGCGGCCGGCGCGTCGTCGTTGCCGACCAGCCGGATCCGCTTGAGGATGCGCTCGACGTCGCTCACCAGCCCGAGGTCGGCGAGCAGGCGCAAGTTGCCGCGGATCTCGGCGATGGCTTCGTCGGCAACGCGCCGGGGGTCGCTGCGCGGCTTGAAGTCGATGACGTCGACTTCGAATCCGGCATAGGCGAAGACGTGGCCGATGCCGCGCCCCATGCGGCCCGCGCCGAGGGCGGCGACCTTCACTGCAGGCGCGCCTTCAGCTGGTCCCTGGACAGGGAAGCAAGATGCAGATTTTCCAGCGTGCGTCCCTCACGCCGCAGATCCTTGCCGACCACGGCCGAGCCGAGCGCGAGCAGACCGCGCGCAGTGGGGCATGGCACGCCTGCCCATTCGCAGACCGAGACGAGGAAAGCGAGGCCGTGCGCCACGTCCTCGCGCATGTAGCGATGCTCGGTGAGGACGATGCGCTCGCGCCAGTCGTTCGAGTCGGTGAGCTTCTGGTGCACGCGGCGGCCGTACATCCACTCTTCGCCGTCGGCCCGATAGTGGTCGGCGAGCGGGAAATGCGGCGCGCGGTAGCCGAGCGCCACCCGCGCCGCGATGCGCTCGGCATCGAGCGCATCCGTGACGCGACGGATCGAGGGCTGCGTGCCCTCCTTGTGGATGTCCCACTTCTCGAAATGCTCGAGCGGCCCGGCGTTCATCAGGATGAGAGGCGGGTGGATGACCGGCCCCGCGTTCATCAGCGCGGCGGAGAGCGCATCCTCGACCGGCTCGACCGGGAATGCTTTTCCAATCACTTCACAGGCGCTCTTCTGCTTTCTTGCGGGATACACCCCGGTCGGCAATCGCGTTGCCCGGGCGGTAATGGCGGTCGTGGTCGGGCCGTGCTTGCGCGTCAGCCACGGCAGCGTGCCGGTCTCGGCGAAGGCGACGTCGGCTTTCACGCCCTGCGCCATGATCCAGGAGCCGAACGTTCCCGGCGCGAGGAACACCACCTGTCCATCGGCAAGGTGCGGGGTGATGCGTTTCGCGTTGTCGGCCTGGGTGAACGCCGGGTCGGGCAGAAAGACGAGTTCGGCGCCGCGCAACGCTTCGCCGATGTCGGCTGAGACCGATGCGACCGTTACCGGCCGCTCGCCGTCGGCATCCTTGAGGACGAGGCTCTTCGATGCGCGCAGCGCCTCGGCGTTGCGCCGCCAGAGGCGCACTTCATGGCCCTTCGCGGTGAGGTCGGCGGCCGCGGCATACGCGCCGTTGCCGCCGCCGATGACCGCAATCTTCACTTGATGCCTACCCAGCCCTTGTGGGAGAGATCGAAGACGATGCCGTTCGGGTCACGGAACTTGCGCTCGAAGTCGACGCCGCCGCCGCCTTTCAGCTCGCGGTGGAACTTGCCGCCGTTCTTCTTCACCCGCTCGGTGTACTTCTCCAGGTCGTCGACGATGAAGCCCATGTGGTGGATACCGTGGAAGTCCTTGCCGCGCTCGTCGCCGGCGGCATCATCGCTGTGGAACTTGAGCAGCGTCAGATTGATGACGCCGTCGGACAGCGAGAGCCCGTCGCCGTAGGGCGTCTCGACGTAGTTGACCTCCTCGAGGCCGAAGGTCTTCTTGTAGAACTCGGCCGCGCTTTTCAGCTCGGGGACCGAGATGGCGATGTGGCGCAGCTTGGCAGTCATGTGGCCTCCAGTACGGCGAAGAGATTGGCCTTGGCCTCGAATCCGACCCCCGGCAGATCCGGGATTCTTACGCGCCCGGCCTCGACGCGCACCCCGTCCCAGTAGCCGCCGTAGACGAGCGCGGCATCCGGCGCCGCCTCGGCCATGCCCAGGCCGAGCGCCGCGACGCAGTGCGCGGCGAAGAGATGCCCCGCGTGCGGCAGGAACTGCGCGCGCGGCCAGAGCTCGAGGATGCGCACGTACTCGTGGACGCCGTAGGCGAGCAGCGGGTCGATCTGGATGAAGTCGCGCTCGCGCCGCAGCCCGCCGTAGCGCACGAGGTTGCGCGCGTCGTCGTAGGAAAAAAGGTTCTCGCCGGTCGCGATCGGCTGGCCGAGCGCGGCGACCT
>DATNCP010000114.1:0-8349 GCA_035607175.1 Burkholderiales bacterium | reverse complement strand
CTGGTAGCGGCGTCGCTGCTTCTCATCCATGGCCGCGTAGTCGTCGACCGTGTCGACGACGAACGGGCCGCGGTACTTCGCCCAGTTGCCGTTGGTCGAATGGTGATAGGCGTGGTGCTGCGACCACACGTACTGCGGCATGCCCGAGACCACGCCGAGCACGAAGCCGAAACCGCGGTTGAGCCGGCCGGTACGGAACAGGCTGCCGTGACCGCATTCGTGCATCAGCACGAAAACGCGCGTCAGGAACAGCACCATCAGCAGCGCGATGCCCGCGGTCAGCCAGTACGAAATCTCGGCGCTCGGCGCGACGGCGTACCAGAGCGCGGCGTACGGCGGCAGCGTATTGAGGATCTGGATGAAGCCCGAGGAATTGTCCGGCTTCGCGTAGCGATTGATGAGCGCGCGCTTCTGCTCTTTGATATGTGCGATAGCCAACATAGGTCCGGTCGCCGACATGGCGCGCAAGTGTATCCGGTTCTCCCGCCAGCGGCTGCTCACTTTTCCTTACTTTTCAATCGCCAGAGTGCCGTCGATGCAGGTGACCGACGGCCCGCCGATGCGCACGCCGTCGGCGTCGACGCGCACCGAGACGCGCCCGTCGCGACCGAGCTGCATGCCCTGCCGCGCGGCATAGCGATCGCCGAAGCGCTTCAGCTCGCCGGTGTGGCGAAGGTACGCGGCGACGCTCAGGTTGCCGGTGCCGCACACCGGATCCTCGGGAATGGCGTGCGCCGGCGCGAACGAGCGCACGTGCATCTCGGACTTTGCCGACGCGGCGAACAGCGTCACGCCGGCGATCTTGAGCTCGTTGCTGGCGCTGGCGAGCGCGCTCATGTCGGGCTTCACCTTCGCGAGCGCATCCGGGCTCGCCACCTCGGCGATGACCCAGACGGCGCCGACATCGACCCTGAGAAAACCCTTGGCCGCCACGCCGAGCGTGCGCGCGAGTCGCGCCGAGTCGATTTCAGCCACTTTCGCCTGGGGCCCGCGGACGAAGATCTCTTCGCCGTCGACGGTGAGCTCCATCACGCCGGCGAGGCATTCCTGCTTGAGCTGCTTCTTCTTTGTCACGAACCCGGCCTCGAGGGCGGCGTGCGCGCTGCCGAGCGTCGGGTGCCCGGCGAACGGCAGCTCCTGCAGCGGCGTGAAGATCCGCAGCCGGTAGTCGGCGATCGCGCTCGGCAGCAGGAACGTAGTCTCGGAGAGGTTGGTCCAGCAGGCGATGCGCTGCATGGTCGCGTCGTCGAGCCCTTCGGCGTCGATCACCACCGCGACCGGGTTGCCGCGGAAGGGCGTTGCGGTGAAAACATCGACCTGCTTGAAGCGTCTCATCGTTCGACCACCCTCTCCAGAAAAGCTTCGAGCGCGCGCACCGGCGCGTCGTCCTCGAACAACCGCTCGCGTGCGCCGCGCAGGCGCTCGCGCAGATTCTGCCGCCGCCCGGCGTCGGTCGCCAGCGCGACGGCAAGCTCGACGTAGCCGGCATCCGAGGTCGCGACCAGCTCGTCGAGGCCGATGTGCCGCAGCATGCCGCTTGCAAGGCGGCCGCGCATGAAGCTTCCTTCGCGCGTCACGACCGGCAGGCCGCAGCGCACCGCCTGCAGCGCGGTGTTGAAGCCGGAAAAGCCGACCGTATCGAGGTAGAGGTCGGCGGCGCCGAGGATCGCCTGGAAGGCCTGCGGATGCTGCCAGGGCAGGAAGGCGACGTGGCGCTCGAATCCCAGCCCCGCTCGCTCGAACGCCGCCCGCAGGCGCCGCTCGAGGCGGAGCGACAGCGCTTCGGGCTGGCTGCGGAAGAACACCAGCTTGCCGCCGGGGACGCGACGCGCGATCTCGACGAGCAGCGCGTCGTGAGCGGCCGCGTACTTGAACGGCGTCCCGGGGCAGAGCAGCAGCACCTCGGCAGCGGGGAGATCCGGTGCTGGCTGCCGCGCTCCCGGCGCCGCGTCGGCGGCGTGCGGCAGCCAGCAACTCGTACCGGGAAGCAGCTCGAGCGCCTCGCTGTAGTGCGCCTGCGCGTCCGGCGGCTCGAGCGCCTGTGCCGAAAGATAGTAGTCCATGGTCGGCAGCCCGCTCGTCTGCGGCTGGCCCCAGCTCGTCGCCTGGACTGGCGCGAGCCGCAGGCAGGCGAGTTTCGCGGTCGCCGGGTCCATGCCGATCTCGGGATAGATGAGCACGTCCATGCGGCTGCCGTGGATGAAGCGCGCCCAGTTCTCCCAGGCGCCCTTGCCGTCGTGGAACGCGGCGGCGAGCGAGATCGCGAGCTCGGTTTCCGCGTCGCGCTTCGCCGAGAGGTGGAAGAGATGCACCTCGAAGCGCCGCGGATCGAGGCGCTGCACCCAGCCGCGCACGAACGCGAGCCAGACCGAGTGGTCCGAAATGTGCGCCGAGACGATGCCGACGCGGATCCTGGAGTCGCGCTTGAGGCGCTCCGGCTTGCCGCGCCCGCCGCGCCGCGGCGGCTCGAGGCCGGCGCCGAGCTGCCAGCCCTGCATCAGCAAGGCGCAGAGCTTTCCGTAGCGCGCCAGCAGGTCGCGGTTCGAGACCTCGTGATAGGCGAGGTAGAACGGCTGCTGCTCGGCGACCGCGCGGAACGCCTGCGGGTCGGTCGCGGTCCAGGCCTCGAGCGCGCCGAGCTCGCGCGCGAAGGCCTGCCGGCGCTCCTCGCGGTCGGTCTCGCCATCGTCGAGCATCGGGATCTGCGCCACCGCCAGCGCCCAGCGCGCCCGCCCGAAGGTCGGAGCGAGGCTCACCGCGCGGCGGAAATCCTCGACCGCGGCGCGCCAGTCGCCCGCGCCCTTGTGCACGTTGCCGAGCTCGAGCAGCGCCTCCGGGAAGGCCGGCCTCAGCGCCAGCGCGCGGTTCAGGCTCTGCTCGGCCTGCTCGAGCTCGCGCCGCTCGCGCAGCAGCGAGGCGATATCGACGTGGACGTCGGCGAATTTCGGCACGAGCTCGGCGGCGCGGCGGTAGGCGGCGAGCGCGGCGTCGGCGTTGCCGACGTCGCGGTAGGCGGCGCCGAGGTTGTAGTGCGCTTCCGGGAAATCGGGCTTGAGCTCGACGGCGCTGCGTAGCGCGACGATCCCTTCCGCCATGCGCCCGGCCTGCGCGGCCGCGGTGCCGCGCGCGAATTCCTCCTGCGCCGAGCGTCTGCCGCCGAACAGGCGCCTGAGCATGCGGCGAATGTTACTTCAGGATGCGCAGCAGATTGTGGTGCGAGTCGGTGAAGGTCGGCAGGTTGCCGCGCTCCTCGATTTCCTCGGCCGCCTCGGCGATGCGCGGCCAGGCGAGCAGCTTCGCATTGCGCGTGACGATGATCTGGTCGGTGGGCGAATACCAGTACTCGGGCCCCTCGCTGCTTTCGGGAACGTCCGAGACGTTCACCGCCTCGAAGCCGAACTCCGAGGCGAGGCGCTTGACCACCGGCAGCAGGTCGATGAAGCGGTTGGTCGCCTGGAAGACGATCACGCCGTCGGGCTTGAGGTGCTTGACGTAGAGCGCCATCGCCTCGCGCGTCACCAGGTGCATCGGGATCGAGTCGCCGGAGAAGGCGTCGATGCCCATCACGTCGTAGCCGCGAGGCGGCTCGCGCTCGAGCGAAAGCCGCCCGTCGCCCATCACCAGCTCGGTCCGCGCCGACGTGTCGTGCAGGAAGGTGAACTCGCGCTTCGCGATATCGACCACGCGCGGGCTGATCTCGTAGAACACCAGCGCGTCGCCGGGCTTCATCCAGGAAGCGATCACGCCGGCGCCGAGGCCGATGACGCCGACGCGCAGCGGTTTTTTCGGGTTGATTTCCCTCAAGGAACCGAAAACGCGGCCATAGCCCGAGCCCGGGCCGAAATAATCGGCCGGCACGTTGCGGAACGAATCGCCCAGCAGCTGGCCGCCGTGCATGATCGAGCCGTGGTACATCGAGCGGTAGGGAATCGGGCTCTGGTGATCGACGGTCCGCACCACGCCGTAGAAGTCCCGCTCCATCACCCGCACGCCTTCGCTGTACTCCTGAGCCGCGCGGGTCACCAGCACCACGGTCGCCACTGCCACCGCGATGCCGCCGAGCAGCGCCGCGCCGCGCAGGCGCACCGAAATGAGCAGCGCCAGCAGCACCAGCGCGAGGCCGAGCTCGAAGTAGCCCGACAGCACGAGCGGCGCGACGATCGCCACCAGCACCGCGCCGACGGCGCCGCCGAGGGAGATCATCAGGTAGAAGCGCGTCAGGTGCGCGGGATCGGGCTTGAGGCTCGCCAGCTCGCCGTGGCAGAACATGCACGCCGCGAACAGGCCGGCGACATAGATCGGCATCGCCACGCGCAGATCGAGCGACGGCGCGTACCAGGCCATCAACGGCACCAGCACGATCGCCAGCGCGAGGAACAGCGGCCGCCAGTACCAGCGCGGGTGATCGAAGGCGAGGATGAAGCTCACGAGGTAGATCGAAAGCGGCACCACCCACAGGAACGGCACGCTGGCGACGTTCTGCGTGATGTGGTTGGTGACCGCAAGGAGCATCACCGACCCCATCGCCGAAAGCGCGAGCCACTGCAGCTGGCTTCTCGTCGAAGGCTTCTCCCCGGGGAGAGCGACTTTTTCCTCGGCCCCATTTCCGTTCATGGACAGCCATGCCGTCCCCGCGCACAGGAGCGCGAAGCCGGCGAACAGGAACGACCAGCCCCAGCCGAGCGCCTTCAGGTCGAACGCCGGCTCGAACAGCACCGGAAAGCCGAGCAACGCCAGCAGCGACGCCAGGTTGGAAAGCGCGAACAGCCGGTAGGGCACGACGCTGCGGAACCGCCGCCAGTACCAGGCCTGCAGCAGCGGCGTGGTGGTCGAAAGCAGGAAATACGGCAGGCCGATGGTCGCGAGCAGCAGCAGCAGGATGCGCCCGATCGGCTCTTCGTTGCCCTGCGGCTTCCAGGCGGTCGAGGCGAGGATCGGCAGGCAGAGCAGCGAAACCGCGAGCAGCGCGACGTGCAGCAGCGCCTGGCGGCGCGCGCCGAGGCGGGTCGTCCAGTCGGCGTAGGCGTAGCCGGCGAGCAGGATGCTCTGGAAGAACACCAGGCAGGTCGTCCACACCGCCGCAGATCCGCCGAACCACGGCAGGATCTGCTTGGCGATGATCGGCTGCACCAGGAACAGCAGGAACGACGAGAGGAAGATCGTCGCGGCGTAGGGCAGGGTCGCCGCGAGCGGCGAGCGCATTACTTGAGAATGGATTTGAGCGTCCTTCCCATTTCCGCCGGGTTGCGCGTCACCTTGATGCCGCACTCTTCCATCACCGCGAGCTTCTCCTGCGCCGTGCCCTTGCCGCCGGAGATGATCGCGCCGGCGTGGCCCATGCGCTTGCCGGGCGGCGCGGTGATGCCGGCGATGAAGCCGACCACCGGCTTCTTCATGTTCTTCTTCACCCAGCGCGCCGCGTCCTCTTCGTCCGAGCCGCCGATTTCGCCGATCATGATGACCGCATCGGTTTCCTTGTCCTCGTTGAACAGCTGCATCACGTCGATGTGCTTCAGGCCGTTGACCGGATCGCCGCCGATGCCGACCGCGCTCGACTGGCCGATGCCGAGCTCGGTGAGCTGCCCGACCGCTTCATAGGTGAGCGTGCCCGAGCGCGACACCACGCCGACGCGCCCTTTCTTGTGGATATGGCCGGGCATGATGCCGATCTTGATCTCGCCCGGCGTGATCACGCCCGGGCAGTTCGGGCCGACCAGCTTCGTCCGGCGGTTCTCGCGCCGCATGCGGTCGCGCACCTCCACCATGTCGCGCACCGGGATGCCCTCGGTGATGCAGATCACCAGATCGAGGTCGGCCTCGATCGCCTCCCAGATCGCGGCGGCGGCGAACGGCGGCGGCACGTAGATGACCGAGACGTTGACGCCAGTCTTCGCTTTCGCATCCTTGACCGAGCCGAAGATCGGGATTCCCTCGAAGTCCTCGCCCGCCTTCTTCGGGTTCACGCCGGCGACGTAGCACGCCTTGCCGTTGGCGTAAGCGCGGCTGGTCTGCGTGTGGAACATGCCGGTCTTGCCGGTGATGCCCTGGGTGACGACCCGCGTATCCTTGTTGATCAGGATGCTCATTTTTTCTTTTTCACCTTCCTCTTCACCACGACCTTTTTCTTCTTTACCGCCTTCTTCTTGATCGCAGCAACAACTTTTTTCCCGGCGTCCCCCATGTTGTCCGCCGAGATGATCGGCAGCCCCGAGTCCTTGAGGATCTTCTTCCCCAGGTCCTCGTTGGTGCCCTTCATGCGCACCACCAGCGGCACCGAGATCTTCGTCTCGCGCGCCGCGGCGACCACGCCGCTCGCGATGGTGTCGCACTTCATGATGCCGCCGAAGATGTTGACCAGGATCGCCTTCACCTTCGGGTTGGAGAGCATGATCTTGAACGCGGCGGTGACCTTCTCCGCCGTCGCGCCGCCGCCGACGTCGAGGAAGTTGGCCGGCGAGCCGCCGAACAGCTTCACCGTGTCCATGGTCGCCATCGCAAGGCCGGCGCCGTTCACCATGCAGCCGATGTTGCCGTCGAGCGAGATGTAGTTCAGGTCGTACTTCGAGGCCTCGACCTCGAGCGGGTCCTCCTCATCGAGATCGCGCAGCGCGACGAGGTCCGGGTGGCGGAACAGCGCGTTGTCGTCGAAATTCATCTTCGAATCGAGCGCGATGACTTTTTCCTGGTTGGTGACGATGAGGGGGTTGATCTCGACCAGCGATGCATCGGTCTCGAGGAAGCACTTGTAGAGCGCCTTCAGCAGCGAGGCGCACTGCTGCACCGACCAGGAAGGGATGCCGATCTTCGCCGCCACGTCCGCCGCTTCGGCGCTCGTCAGCCCGCTGGCCGGGTCGATGAACACCTTGTGGATTTTCTCCGGGGTCTTCGCCGCCACTTCCTCGATGTCCATGCCGCCGGCAGCGGAGGCCATCAGCACCACTTTCTGCGTGCCGCGGTCGACCAGCATGCCGACATACAGCTCCTTCTTGATGTCGGCGCCCTCCTCGACCAGCAGGCGCCGCACCTTCTGTCCCTGCGGCCCCGTCTGGTGGGTCTTCAGCTGCATTCCCAGTATTTTTTTTGACAGATCCCTGACTTCATCGAGCGACCTGGCAACCTTCACCCCGCCGCCCTTGCCGCGGCCGCCGGCGTGGATCTGCGCCTTGACGACCCAGACCTTGCCACCCAGCTTCCGCGCGGCCTCTACGGCCTCGTCGACGCTCATCGCGGGATAGCCGCGCGGCGTCGGCACGCCGTATTTTCTGAAGATTTCCTTCCCCTGGTACTCGTGTATTTTCATTGTGGTTCTATCGTCGGCGGGAAACCGCTCCGCCGGCATTGACGCCGGTCAAGCGGACTTTCGGTACCACTTCGGATACCACCTGCGGACCGTCTCCGTGGTTGTTTCCAAGGCGTGGCATTGATCAAGCTGGAAGGGCTTGCGCCCGTCGTCGCGCTCCTCGGGCATCTCGCCGGCGAAGGTCTGGATCGCCGCGGTCGGCAGGCCGGCGAGCATCTCGGTCAGATGGGTGCAACCCCGGGTGCCGCCGAACAATTCCGCAACGCTCTTGCGAAAATTCCTTCTCAGCGTCAGGCCGACCAGCTTGCGATAGGCCGGCGCGATGGCTTCGCAGCCGCCGGGATAGGGCACCGCGTCGGACGACGCCGCCGCTTCGACGATCGTCAGGCTGCGATCGATGGTGATGCGCAGCCACATCTCGTGCACCGGCAGCCCGGCGCGGCGCACGCCGGTCTTCAGGTTGAAGTCGTGGTTCTTGACGTCGGAGAGGTGCGCCTCGATGTCCCACAAGCCGTCGCTGCGCTTGTAGCCTTCGTAGCGCACGCGCCGGGTGTGTCGCAGCTCGCGCTCGACATCGGAAACAGGCAAGGGCATCGCCGCGGATTTTAGCATCGGCGACTTGCTAGACTCGCGCTCTCGCCATGCCCTTCGTGCTCGCCCTCGACCAGGGAACGACCAGCTCGCGCGCGATCCTCTTCGACGAGAAGGGCGCGCCGAAGTCGGTCGCGCAGCGCGAGTTTCCGCAGATCTTCCCGCAGCCCGGCTGGGTCGAGCACGACGCGAAGGAAATTTTCCGCACCCAGCGCGAGGTGGCGCGCGAGGCGGTGCGCGGCAGCGGCGTACCGCTCAAGGAGCTGATGGCCGTCGGCATCACCAACCAGCGCGAGACGACCATCGTCTGGGACCGCCAGACCGGCGAGCCGATCCACAACGCGATCGTCTGGCAGGACCGGCGCACCGCGCCGCAGTGCGAGGAGCTGCGCCAGGTCGGCGCCGAGAGCCTGGTGCGCGAGCGCACCGGCCTGGTCATCGATCCGTACTTCAGCGGC
>DATNCP010000107.1:0-5503 GCA_035607175.1 Burkholderiales bacterium | reverse complement strand
CTGCGCCGGTCCCGAAGGCCGCATGATCTGCGACGAGATCGTCCCGGCGCAGGAAACGGATGCCGCGATCGATCGGATCGTGGAGAGGCTGACCAGCTCGGGCGTGGTGAGCGCCGCCGGCAACCGGCGCGCCATCCGTGCCGGGGACGAGCCGCTCGACGCTTTCCGCCGATACATGGCGGTGTACGCGCGCGAGCAGGCCCACTGCCACTTGAGCCCGGCCCTGATCGCCAATCTGGAGAAGAACTGGAACGCCGCGAGCCGCCGAGCCTAGCCGAGCATCCCCAAGGTCGATTCGTAGACGAGCTTCGCCCGTTCGAGCGGCGGCAGCTTGCGCGTCATCGGCACTTCCAGGCCAATCGGCAGTTGTTGAGGTATTTCACGCAGGAAATCCTTCAGCGGCAGCGCACCCTCGCCGGGCGGCAACCGGTCGAAGCGCGCCTGGCGGATCATCTCCTGCATGTCCGCGGGCCGTCCGGCCCGCGCGTCGCAGAACTGGACATAGTTCATGGGCATGCCGCGCAGCTCATCCAGGCGGTTGTCGGCGCGGAAGAAATGGATGGCGTCGGGGAGATACGCCCCGTTCTGCCGGCGCGCGCCGTCGAGGATGCGCTTCGCCTTCGCCACGGTGGAAATCGCCACCCACGGCATGGGCTCGAGATTGACGCCCAGCTTGTATTTGCCGGCGAGGTCGCAAAGCCTGCCGAAGCTGTCGATCAGGCGCGCCTCGTTCTCGTCGGCGCCGTGGACCAGGATCTGGCTCGCGCCCAGTCTTGCCGACACGGCGAGCGCCTCCTCATAGCCGGCGACCTTCGTCTCCGCCTCCAGGCGGAACACCTCGACGTCGAGCACGCCCAGGCCGGTGTCGGCGAGGCGCTTCTCGATCGCCGCGGGATCGAGCGGATGGAGATAGGGCTGGCCGGCAACCGGAACCAGGCGCAGGCCGACGTGCGAATAGCCCACCTTCGCCGCGATGCTCACCAGCTCGGGATGCGGCAACTCGAGCACCGTCAGCGCCGCGAGCGCGATTTTTCGGCTAGCCAGCGAGCGCTCCTCTCGCCGCCTCGATCCCGGCGCGCAGCTCGGCGATCGGCAACTGGCCGGGCGCGGAGGCGCCCGACGCGACGCCGAAAGTCAGCGCCGAGCCGAACGTGAAGCCGATGATGCGGCTGAGCACGCCATGCGGGCCCATCGACACGGCGATGAGCGCGGGCTCGATCTCCCGCGACGCCTGCTGCGTCGCGCTGAGGAGCGTCAGGACATCGCCCGGCGCCTGGGCCATCACGGATACCTTTGCCACGTCGCCCTCCATGGCCTGCGCGCGGCGGAACTCCGCGGCGAGCGCGGGCAGCGGCGGTGTCGCGTCGAAGTTATGGTACGAGCAGACGAGGCCGATGCCGTGGCGGCGCGAAGCGTCGCGCACGGATTTCATCGCTGCGGCGCCGTTGCTCATTTCGTAGTCCACGAGGTCGACGCAGCCCGCGGAGCAGATCTCGCCATACAGCTCGAGCGCGGCCTGCTCGGAAATCGGCACCGGCTGGCCTCCTTCGACCGCCGAGCGGCGCGTGAAGAGCACCGGCATTCCCCCGAGCGCCTCGCGCAACGCCCTTCCCGCCTCCACTACCGCCGAAGGCTTCCCGATCTCGCTGAAGAAGTCGACTCGCCATTCGACGATGTCGCATCGCGCCGCGACTGCGGCCGCGGCTTCGGCGAGCAATTCGTCCCGGCCCGCGCCGACGAGCGGCGCGCAGAGGAGCGGCGTCCTGCCGCCGGCGGCGGGCTTGCCGCGGATGCTGATCGGCTTCACAGGCTCATGCTAATCAGAGACTGCGGAAGTGACCATCCATGCGCGCCGGGTCGGCATCGCGGCCGGTAAAGAGGCGAAAGCCGCCGATTGCCTGACCGACGTTCATGTGGCCGCCGTCCATGATTCTGCATCCGGCCCGCTTCGACGCCTTCAGCAATTCCGTCTCGAGCGGGACGTAGACGATGTCCGACACCCACATCGCCGGGCGAAGCAGTTTTTCATCGAGCGGCATGCCCGCATGGCCGGCCATGCCTGTGGGCGTGCAGTGGATGAGGCCGGCGGCCGATTGCAGCTCGGCTTTCAGGTCTCGTCCCCGAGCGACTTTCCTGCCCTTGAACTGCGCGCCGAGGCGGGAGGCGAGCGCAGCGGCCCGGGACGGATCCGCATCCAGGATCGACAGCTCCCGCACACCCAGCTCCAGCGCCGCATATCCGACCGCAGCACCCGCGCCGCCGGCGCCGAGCAGTACCACGCGCGACAGGTCGGCATCGGGGAGCGCGCGCCGGAAGCCCCAGGCCCAGCCCGAAGCGTCGGTGTTGTGTCCGGTCAGCTTGCCCGACGCAATGACGACCGTATTCACCGCGCCGATGGCTTGCGCCTCCTCTGAGACGCCATGGAGCAGCGGCATGACAGCCTGCTTGCAGGGAAAGGTGATGTTGAGACCGGAATAGCCGCCGCGCACCGCATCATCGAGCAGGCGCGGCAGCGCCTCCACGCCGACACCGAGCTTTTCCAGATCGATCAGCCTGTAGACGAGCTCGAGCCCCTGAGCCCGCGCTTCCGCCTGCTGCAGAGCCGGCGAGCGCGAGCCCTGGATGCCCGCGCCGATGAGGCCGCAGAGAATGCTCATGGTTCTTCCGCGTCGATGAAGACCATGGCAAGCCGGCACGTCGCCGTGCCGCGGTTGATCCAGGCATGGTTCGTCGCCTGCTGCACGATCACGTCCCCGGCCGCCAGCCGCACGTCACGATCGTCGAGCAGCAAGTCGATCTCGCCCTCGAGGACGACCACGTAGTCGAGGCTGCGGGTGCGATGGATCGCCGGATGCCGCGGCGGATGGCCACGCTTCACGTCCGGACCGATGCCGAAGTCGCGCAGCAGGGTTTCGTTGTCGCGCACTTCGCCGCCGACGCCAGGCGGAAATTCGGCAAGGCGGAAAACCGTGCCGCGGCGGGGCGGCGGCACGCCGATCTCGCGCGCGGCGCGATCTTCACCGCCCCAGACCCGCGCCGGCGTTTCGTCCGTCACCCAGAGCAGGGTCGATGCGTTGCCGGCCTGCCGCTGCTTCACGTTGGGCGCGGCGCCGTCGAGCAGAACCGTCGATCGACCGTCGGCCCGGTGGCCGGTGACGAGCCGACGGACTGCCTTCGCCACGCCTACTTCGCCTGGAGGCGGCGCACCACTGCCTCGACCGCGGTGCGGTAGCCGTCGACGCCCAGACCCATCATCACTGCCGTCACGACCGCCGACATCAGCGAGTTGTGATAGACCGCTTCGCGCTTGTGCACGTTGCTGATATGCAGCTCGACGATCGGGCCGGGGAACATCTTCAGCGCATCCATGATCGCGACCGAGGTGAAGGTGAAACCCGCCGGATTGATGATGATCGCCGCGCCCTTGTCGATCGCCTCGTGGATCCAGTCGATGAGCTCGTGCTCGGCGTTCGATTGGCGGAACTCGAGCGGCCACTTCCCCGCAGCCTTGCGGCAGATCGCCCCGACTTCCGCGAGGGTCGTCTTGCCGTAGATCTTGGGCTCGCGCTTGCCAAGCCGGTTCAGGTTGGGGCCGTTCAGAACGTAGATCGCTTTGGTCATGGCTTGTCGCCGGAAGTGAGGGAATAGGCGGGACGATACAGGCCGGCGATGCCGTCGGGTTGCAAGTCGAGCACGGACTTCACCGCCTCGACGTCGTAGCCGCCCACGAGCAGGACCCAGTCGGCGGTCCTGTCGCCGCCGCGGATCTTCTGCTCCGCAGTCTGCACGCCGGGCATCGGCTGCGACTTGAGGAGATGCACCCCGGTGAGGCCTTTGCGCCTCGGCAGGTCGGGCAATCCTTCCGAAAGACGAATCGTCGCGAGGACACGAGGCAGCCCGCCGCCCCAGCCCGCTCGCACCAGGCAGAGGCTGCGCACCATGTTGAGGTGGTGCGGCATCATCTTTCGCGACCACGGCGTGGGATTGTTCAGGCGCTCGAGGTAGGCCCCGCCGGTGATCGTCGCCAGGTTGGCGACCTCATAGCAGATGAAATAGGACGGCTCGCCGGATTCGGCGACCCAGCGCGTACCGCGCAGGAAGCCGGGAATGGCGAGCCGTTCGGGCATGTGCTCGCTGGAATGCCAGTCCTCCCACTCGGAACGCATCTCTGGCGCGACGTTCCACCACATGGCCACCGCCGCGCTGCCGAGCATGTCAGCCCTTGTAGCCGAACAGCTTGGGCAGGAAGAGGACGATCTCCGGGATGAACGTCATCAGCGCGAGCGCGCCGATCATCACCCAGAGGAACGGCATCACTTCCTTGACCAGCGCGGTGAGGCTCACCTCTCCGATCTTGACCATCATGAACAGCAGCAGGCCGTAGGGCGGCGTCACCAGGCCGATCATGATGTTGACCACCACCACGACCCCGAAATGGACGAGGTCGATTCCCAGCGCAGCCGCGGTGGGCAGCATGACCGGGACGATCACCAGCAGAATGGTCGTGCCCTCCAGGAAGCAGCCGAGGATCAGCAGGATGATGTTGGCGAGAAGCAGGAACGTGAACGGCGAGAGCTCGTAGGCCTTGAGCATCGCCGCCACCGTCTTGGGGATGTTCTCGACGGTGACCACGTAGTTGAAGACCAGCGCGCCCGCGATCAGCATGCCGATCGAGATGGTGATGCGCGCGCTGCCGAGCAGCGATTTGTAGACGTCGCCCCAGCGCACGCTTCGGTAGAGGATGGCCGAAGCCAGCAGCGAATAGGCTGCTGCCGCCGCCGCCGCTTCGGTAGGCGTCGTCACTCCGGAATAGAGCAGGCCGAACAGGATCACCGGCATCATCAGCGCCGGGAACGCCTCCCACGTCACCCGCGGCAGCTCGCGCAGCGGCACGGCCGCCTCCACCGGAAAGTTGCGCTTCTTCGCGGCCGCCGCGATCAGGCTCATCTGCACGCCGCCGAGGAGGAGTCCCGGGACGACGCCGCCGAGAAACAGGTAGGCGATCGACGTGTCGGAGACGAGCGCGTAGAGCACCATCGGGATGGACGGCGGGATGATCGGTCCGATGACCGACGAGACCGCGGTCAGCGCGGCGGCGAAGGCCGGCGTGTACTTGCCGTCGCGCGTCATGAGCGATTGCATCACCTTGCCGGAGCTCGCTGCGTCGGCGAGCGCGGAGCCCGACATGCCGGCGAAAATGATGCTTTGCACGACGTTGACGTGGGCGAGTCCGCCGCGCCAGCGGCCGACCAGCGCGTTGCAGAAGCGCAGCAGGCGATCCATGATGCTGCCGCTGTTCATGAACTCCGCCGCGAGGATGAAGAGCGGGATCGCGAGCAGCAGGTAGCTGGAATACATTCCGTTCAGCAGCTGCTCCGCGGCGATGCCGAGGTCGATTCCCTTGACCCAGAGGTAGAGCACCGAGCCCGCGATCATCGAGTGCCCGATCGGCAGCCCGAGCAGGCTGAGCGTCACGATCGCGAGCAGGCAGAGCGTGAAGGCG
>DATNCP010000071.1:0-6555 GCA_035607175.1 Burkholderiales bacterium | reverse complement strand
CGCCTATGGTCAGAACACGGTAAAGATCGGTGTCGTCGCTTTCATCTCCGGACCGGCCGCCGCGCCGTTCGGCGTGCCGGCCAAGCAAGCCGCCGATTTCGTGTTCGAGGAGCTGAACGCGGGCAAGGCGCCCGGGCCTTACAACAAGAAGGGATTCGGCGGCGTGCCCCTCGAGATGGTGATGGTCGACGAGGCGGGCACGACCACGACGCAGGTGACCGAGTTCAGGAACCTGGTGCAGAAGCACAACGTCGACCTCGTGATCGGCTACATCTCGAGCGGCAACTGCCTCGCCATCGCGCCGGTCGCCGAGGAGCTGAAGAAGTTCACCAACTTCTACGATTGCGGCACGCCGCGCATCTTCGAGGACGCGTCCTACAAGTACGTGTTCCGCACCTCGTCGCACGCGACGAAGGACTCGGTTGGCGCGGCGCTCTACGTCAAGGACCTGAAGCCGAACCTCAAGTCGATCGCCGGCCTCAACCAGAACTACGCGTGGGGCCAGGACTCGTGGGGCGACTTCGAGCTGGCGATGAAGATGCTCGTGCCCTCCGTCGAGGTGAAAACTTCGCAGATGCCGAAGCTCTTCGCCGGCCAGTACAACGCCGAGATCTCGGCGTTGCTCGGCGCCGGCGCCGACGTGCTCCACTCCAGCTTCTGGGACGGCGACCTCGAGGCGCTCATCCTGCAGGGCGGACCGCGCGGGCTGATGCAGAAGAGCATGACCATCCTCACCGCCGGCGAGACCGTGATGCACAAGCTCGCCGCGCAGATCCCGGACGGCACGGTGCTCGGCGCGCGCGGCCCCTTCGGCCCGTACGCGCCCAACAACCGCTACAACCAGTGGTTCGCCAAGGGGTACGAGGCGAAATTCAAGGTGCCGGCGAACTACGTCTCCTACCAGATGGCGCAGGCGATCCTCGGCGTGAAGCTCGCCTGGGAAAAGGCGATGGAGAAGAACGGCGGCAAGCGGCCGAGCAACGAGGAAGTGGGCGCGGCGCTGGAGAACATGACCTTCGAAGGGCCGGGCGGCACGGTCAAGATGGCGCTCGGCAAGGGACATCAGGCGGTCATGGAGACTGCCTACGGTCAGACGAAGCTCGTGAACGGCAAGATGACGCTGGTGAACGTCAAGCGCTACCCGGCCGAGAAGGTGAATCCACCCGAAGGCGTGAAGTCGTCGGACTGGATCAAGAACGGTTTCAAGAAGTAGTACCTGAACCAGCTTCTCGCAGTTGCAGTAGACAGCGTCATTTACTCGGGGTGGCTGTTCATCGCCGCCCTGGGTCTGACGCTGATCTACGGGGTGATGAAGATCGTCAACGTCACCCACGGCAGCTTCTACGCCATCGGTGCTTACGCGGCGGCCTCGCTCACCGCCGCATATCTCGCGCGTGGCTATCCGCCGATGCTTTCCTACGCGGTGCTGGTGCTCGCCGCGATCCTGGTCGCCACGCCATTCGCGATACTGATCGAGCGCGGCATCCTGCGCTTCCTCTACGCGCGCGACGAGGTGGTCATCCTGCTCGTCACCTACGCGCTGTTCCTGATCCTCGAGGACGTGGTCAAGCTGATCTGGGGCGTGAATCCGTACTACATCGCCCAGCCGTATGCGTTGCTCGGCAGCTTCCAGGTCGCAGGAATGGCGTATCCGACCTACAACCTTGTGCTGGTCGCCGCGGCGATCTTCTTCGGCGGCGGGCTCGCCTGGCTACTCCATAGAACTCGCGCGGGCAAGCTGCTGCTCGCGGTGATTCATGACCCCGAGATAAGCCGCGCGATGGGTATCAACGTCGGGCGCTACTATCTCGCGACGTTCGTCCTCGGCTCCGTGCTCGCCGCGCTCGCCGGCGCCTTCACCGCGCCGACCGTGTCGGTGGTCCCCGGGCTGGGCGTCGAGGTGATCGTGCTCTCCTTTGCCGTGGTCGTGATCGGCGGGCTCGGCAGCCTTCCGGGCGCCGCGCTTGGCGCGGTGATCGTCGGCGTGGTGCGCTCGCTGTCGGTGCACTACCTGCCGCAGGTCGAGCTGTTCGTCATCTACTTCGTCATGGCGGTGGTGCTGGCGGTACGGCCGCGCGGCCTGTTCAGCCTCGCGGAGCCGCGCAAGATATGACGCGGCTGGTCCTGGGGATTCTCGTCGTCCTCGCGGTCGCCGGGCTATGGCTGCCGCAGTGGGCGATGTTCATCATGACCGTCGCCTTCGCGCGCGGCCTGGTGGTGCTCGGCCTGCTGCTCCTGCTGCGCGCCGGCCTCGTCTCCTTCGGCCAGGCGCTCTACTACTGCCTCGGCGCCTACGCGGCGGGCGCGCTAGGCAAGTTCTTCGGGGTGTCCGACATCTTCATCCAGATGCTGGTCGGTGGAGTGCTCGCGGCCGTCACCGCGCTCGTGCTCGGCTTCCTGCTCGCGCGTTACCGCGGCATCTTCTTCGGGCTGCTGTCGCTAGCGCTGTCCATGATCCTGTACGGGCTGCTGGTCAAGACCGAGGCGCTGGGGTCGACGGACGGCTTCAACATCCTGCCCTCGACGCTCTTCGGCGTGCGGCCGGGCGCGGACTGGGTGCGCTACGCAGTGCTCATCTCCGCCGCCGGCGTGGCGGGTCTCGCCGCCCTGCTCGTGCATCGCTACCTGCAGACGCCGCTCGGCCGCCTCGCGCCGGCGATCAAGGACAACGAGATCCGCGTCGAGTACATGGGCGCCTCGGCGCGCCGCGCGGTGCATGTGAAGTACGTGATCGCCGCCGCGCTGGCGGGAATCGGCGGTGCGCTCGCCGCCACGACGGTGGGCCACATCGATCCAGACATGGCGTACTGGACCTCCTCGGGTGAATTCATCTTCATTGCGATCCTCGCCGGCACCGGCAATGTCATTGCGCCCTTCGTCGGCGCGCTGATCTACGGCGCGATCCACACCATGGCCTACGACCTCTCGCCGAACACCTGGCAGCTGACCCTCGGCGTCGCGTTGCTGGTCATGATCTTCTTTCTGCCGGAAGGGCTCTGGTCCGTGGCAACCAAGATGAGCAAACGTGCCGGCCATTCTTGACGCGCAGGGATTGTGCAAGGCCTTTGGCGCCGTCACCGCGGCCGCCGAGGTAAGCGCCGCCATCGAGAAGGACTCGGTGGTCGGCCTGATCGGCACCAACGGCGCCGGCAAGACGACCTTCATCAACATGATCACCGGCTACCTCAAGCCCGACCGCGGCAGCATCGCCTACGAGGGACGCGACATCACGCACCTGCAGCCGCGCGAGATCACGCGGCTCGGCATCTGCCGCTCGTTTCAGATCCCGCAGCTCTACGGCTCGCTCAGCGTGTTCGAGAACATGATGATCGGCATCGGCATCGTGCTGCAGAACGCCGGGCTCGCCGGCTACTTCTCGCGGGGCGGTGAGGTCGTGCCCGGCTTCGGCGCGCCGCCGCAGGAGGTCGCCGAGCATCTGCTGGAACGCTTCGGACTGCTGAAGGATCGCGACCGCAACGCGCAGGTCCTGCCCGGCGGCGCGAGGAAGCTCCTCGACATCGCGCTCACCATGGTGGCGAAGCCGCGCGTGCTGCTGCTCGACGAGCCCACCAGCGGCGTCTCGGCCGAGGAGAAATTCGGCATCATGCAGATGGTGCTCGACGCGGTGCGCGCGGAAGGGGCGACGGTGCTGTTCGTCGAGCACGACATGGAGGTGGTGAGCCGCTACGCGCAGCGCGTGCTCGCTTTCTACGACGGCCGCATCATCGCCGACGCGGCGCCCGAGGCGGTGCTGCAGGATCCCCAGGTGAAGCGCTACGTCGTGGGCAGTCCCGATGTGAGGCACAAGGGCAGTGCTTAGCGTCGCCAACCTCGATGTCTCGATCGGCGCGATGCGCATCCTTCGCGACGTCTCGCTCGATGTGCCGGGCGGCACGATGGTCGGCCTCATCGGCCGCAACGGCGCCGGCAAGACCACGCTCATGAAGGCGATCATGGGACTGCTCAAGGCGAGCGGCTCGGTGCGCTTCGAGAACGACGAGTTGCTGCGCATCGCGACCCACGCACGGGCGCGCATGGGTATCGGCTACATGCCCGAGGACCGGCGGCTCATCCCGGAGCTCACGGTCGAGGAGAACGTGCTGCTGCCGGCGTGGGCGGCCGGCCTGCCCGACCCGCTTTCGCGCCTGAAGAAAATCCTGGACTACGTTCCCGAGATCCGCGAGCTCGGGCCGCGCAAGGGCGCGCAGCTCTCGGGCGGCCAGCAGAAGCTCGCGGCGCTGGCGCGCGCAATGATGTGCGGCACGCGGCTGCTGCTGCTCGACGAGCCGTTCGAGGGCGTGGCGCCGGCGCTGGCGCAGCGGCTCGCGGAAGTCGTGGCCGGGCTGAAGCGCGAGGGGTTGTCGGTGATGCTCTCGGAGTCGGACCTGCAGCACTCCGAGCGGCTGGTCGACCGCGTGGTGACGATCGACCGCGGCGCCGTGTCGGCCTAGGCGAGCAGGCCGGCCTCGCAGGCCTGGATCTGCAGCGCGAGATACCTGGAGTAGATGCGCGACTGCGCGAAGCTGCCGGCGATGAACCAGAGCCCCGGCTGGGCGGTGCGCGTGAACATGTTGCGCAGTTCCTGGTCTTCGCCGAAGCCCCAGATCGGGCCGACGCGCGCCGCGACCTCATCGCCGAAGAGCTTCGCCACCAGCGCCTCCTGGCCCTTCCAGCCGGTGGCGAGCACCACCAGATCCGCGCCCGGTAACAGGCGCGGCAGCTCGGCGATCTGCGCCAGGCCGATCTTGCCTTCGACGATCAGGTCCGAGCAGCCGACGTTGAAGTAGTAGCCGCCGCCGCGCGTGAGGTAGAGGAACTGCCAGCCGGTGCCGTCCTCGCCGGAGGAGAGCCGGAAGCCCTTGCGCTCCAGCGCGTCGAGCAGCTCCTTGTCCAGATCCTTCGCATGCCGCGTGGCAAGGATGTGAGTTTTCCTGGCGAGGGAATAGGGAATTGACGCCGTGATGAGGTCGCAGTCCTCGAGCGGCGGCCCCTCGCTGTAGAGCGAGTAGACGAGCTGCGCGCTCGGATCGCAGTTGATGATCAGCGTCGGGCTGCGCTGCACGAGCGTCACGCGCGCGCCGGCGCAGTAGAGGTCCTGGGCAATGTCGTGGCCGCTGTTGCCGGTGCCGATCACGATCGCGCGCTTGCCTTTCCAGTCCTCGCCGTCGACGTACTGGCTTGAATGGATCACCTTGCCGGCGAAACCCCGCAGGGCGGGGAGGTCCGGGACATTCGCGATGCCGCTCACGCCGGTCGCCATGACGATGTGACGCGGGCGCAGCTCACGCGTCGATCCATTCCTTTTCACTTTCACCTGCCACTGCTTCGCGACCGGGTCGTACGAGCCGCCCTCGAATTCCGTGCCGGTCCAGTAGTTGAGCTCCAGGCTCTCGACGTAGGCCTCGAACCAGCCGGCGAGCTTGTCCTTCGGGATGTACACCGGGAAGCTCGGCGGGAAGGGCAGGTAGGGCAGATGGTTGACGTGCACCTGGTTGTGCAGCGTCAGCGCGTGATAGCGCTGGCGCCAGTTGTCGCCGGCGCGCGGCCAGCGGTCGACGACCAGGGTGTCGATCTGGCGCTGGCCGAGGCGCGCCGCAATCGAAAGGCCTGCCTGCCCGCCGCCGACCACCAGCACCGCAGGCTCGGCGTTTTCGAACTCGCGCTTCCTCTTGCGCAGATCGAGCCAGTTCGGGCCGCCGAAGTCGCGCGAATACGACCACCCCTTCGGGCGCCGCCGGCCGGTGTGCTCTTCGCGGCCCTTGAGCTCCTCGAGCGCGGTGAGAAGCGTCCAGGCCCGATCATCCTTGATGCGGAGCACGCCGGCGCCGGCACCCTCGGCTGTCTCGAAGCGGAAGATGGCCTCGATGCACTCTTCTCCAGCGCGCGTCACGGCCCGCGGCGCGGTGCGGTCGGGGTCGATGCGGAAGCCATGGGCGCTTGCCCCTTGCAGCGCAGCGACGAGCGCCTCCCGGCCGCTGGTTGTCCGGATCCGCCAGGTGAGGGCGAGGACGTCGCGCCAATGGCTATCGGCATGGAACAGCCCGCGCAGCGCCGCATCCTCGTGTCGCGCGAGGGCGCTCTCGAATTTCGCCAACCAGTGGCTGACGCTGGTCGCGAGCTGGAAATCGGTCATGGCGAGCTGATTTATTATGAGCCTTGATGGAGGCGATATGGCGAAGGTCGTGACGGTATTCCGCAGCCGGGTGAAGAAGGAAGTGATGGCCGAGTACGCGCCGCTGGCGGCGCGCATGAGCGAGCTGGCGCAGAAAATGCCCGGCTATCTCTCGCACAAAGGGTTCGTCGCCGAAGACGGCGAGCGGGTGACGATCGTCGAGTTCGCTTCGGAGGAGGCGCACCGCGCCTGGGCGCAGCACGCCGAGCACATCGAGGCGAAGAAGAAGGGCCGCTCGACCTTCTATTCGGAGTACAAGATCCAGATCTGCGCGGTGCAGCGGGAGAACGAGTTCCGCCGCTAGTCGCCTGAAAAGATTCGCCGCCGCTCGGCGGCGAAGGGTGTATAACGGGTTGCTTCTTCCTGTAGTTCTCTCCGAAGGG
>DATNCP010000067.1:0-6171 GCA_035607175.1 Burkholderiales bacterium | reverse complement strand
TCGATGGGCAAGCTGATCGGCAACGTCGTGAAATGCCCGTATCACGGCCTCGAGTTCGATACCTCCGGCAAGTGCGTCAAGATTCCCAGCCAGGACATGGTTCCCGCTTCGGCGAAAGTGCGCGCCTTCCCGATGGTTGAGCGAAATCACTGGCTCTGGATCTGGATGGGCGACGCGGCGAAGGCCGACCCGGCGCTGATCGAGGACTTCCACTTCATGGACGACCCGGCGTGGCGCTTCGGCGGCAACTACCTGCACGTCGAGTCGAACTACCTGCTGCTGGTCGAGAACCTGCTCGACACGACCCATCTCCCCTTCCTCCATCCGACCACGCTCGGCACCGACGCGTTCGCGCGTTCGGAGTTCGAGGTGAAGCGCGAAGGCGACCGCATCATCGTGGGGCGCTATCTCATGAACGAGCTGCCGGCGCCGTTCCACAAGCAGATGGGCGGCTTCCCGGACGGCATGAAGGTCGACCGCTGGCAGGTCACGCACTACGGCCCGCCCTCCTTCGTCAAGCTCGACATCGGCTCCGCCGCGGTCGGCACGCCGATCCGCCAGGGCGAGCGCGGCAAGGGCGTGAACATGTGGAACCTGAACGCGATCACCCCGGAGACCGAGAAGACCGCGCACTACTTCTTCGCCCAGGCCTACAACTTCAAGCTCGACCAGCCGTGGATCGGCGACATGCTCGCCAAGCAGATCACCGACATCTTCATGGACGACATGGCGATGGTGAAGGCGCAGCAGAAGAACATGGACATGGGCCCCGTGCCCTCGGTGACGCTCGGCCAGGACAAGGCCTGGATCGCGATGCGCGGCATCGTCGAGCGCCTCATTCGTGAGGAGCGCGATCAGGCGAAGGCTGCCTAGGCAGAGCGATTCCCAAGAGGGCGCAGCCGAGCAGGCCGAGCGCTCCGGAAACGAAGCCCCAGCTCGTCGAGACCCAGATCGCGAACGGCAGGACCGCGAGCGAGCCGGCGACGAGCGCGAATCCCAGCCATTTGGCGATGACCCGCATGCCGGGATTATGCCTAGGGGAGTAGCGATTCCTTTTGTATCATCCGTGTAATGACTGAATTGAAGAAGCTGGGGCGCTACAAGATCAAGGGCGTCCTCGGCAAAGGCGCCATGGGCCTCGTCTACGACGGCCTCGACCCGACGCTCGACCGCCGGGTCGCGATCAAGACCATCATCACCAAGAACCTCGACGAAGCGACCGCGAAGCACTACGCCATGCGCTTCAAGCGCGAGGTGCGCGCCGTCGCCAAGGTCAACCACGCCAACATCGTCCAGGTCTACGACTTCGGCACCGAGGGCGACCTCAACTACATCGTCATGGAGTACATCGAGGGCAAGGAGCTGAAGGACGCCTTCGATTCGAAGCAGCGCTTCGACCTGCAAACGATCTTCCGCATGATGGGCGAGCTGCTCGAGGCGCTGCACTTCGCGCACCAGGCGGGCGTGATCCACCGCGACATCAAGCCCGCCAACGTGATGGTCGACGCGAAAGGCCACGTCAAGCTCGCCGATTTCGGCGTGGCGCGCGTCAACGACCCGGACGCGGAGGGCGAGAAGACGCGCGTCGGCGCCATCATCGGCACGCCGTCCTACATGTCGCCGGAGCAGACCCAGGGACAGGCGATCGATCACCGCACCGACCTCTTCTCGGCCGGCATCCTCTTCTACCAGCTCCTCACCGGGCACAAGCCGTTCGACGGAACCGGCTGGGCGCTGGCGAAGAAGATCATCCAGGACGACCCGGTCTGGCCTTCAACCATCCTCGAGGTTCCGCCGACCTTCGATCGCGTGGTCGCCAAGGCGCTCGGCAAGGAGCCCGACCAGCGCTACCAGAGCGCGCGCAAATTCGCCGAAGACCTGAAGCGCCTTGCCGCGGGAAAGGAGCCCGAGGCCCCCGCCATTGCGCCGAAGCCGGTCGCCGCCGCGGCCGCGCCGGTCAGCAACGCGGGCGGCGAGGCGGACAAGGAATTCTGGGAAGGGGTGAAGGACAGCGACGACCCCGACGACGTCAAGCTCTACCTCGAGCAGTTCCCGGACGGCACCTTCGCCGAGCAGGCGAAGAAGAAGATCGCCGAGCTCGGCGGCTAGACCTTACTCGCCTTCCGCCGGCCGAACTGCTGGTGCAGGCGACGCACGGCTTCGGGCGCGCCGCGGACGCGCAGGAACGCACCCTCGCCGTCGGCGCGCTCCTCGAGGACCTTGCAGGTGGCGAAGATTTCGCCGCGCATCTTCTGCGCCGCCCAGGGCAGGAACAGGTCGGCTTCGACGAGGTCGCGCTGGAAGAACGCGGCAATGGCCTCGCGCAGCTTCGCGATATCGCCCTCGCGACGCGCGCTCATCACGATGCATCCGGGATGCCGCGCGCGCAACGCCGCTTCGTCGCCACCCCGGTCGATCTTGTTGAAGACGAGCAGGCGCGGCACGGCCTTCGCCCCGATCTCGTCGAGCACTTCCTCGGTCACCGCGAGCTGCCGCTCGAAGCCGGGATCGCTTGCGTCCACGACGTGCGCGAGCAGGGAAGCCTCGAGCGCCTCGTCGAGCGTCGACTTGAACGACGCGACCAGGCCGTGCGGCAGGTTCTTGATGAAGCCGACCGTGTCGCTGACGAGCACCGGCGGCACGGTGGCCGGCTGGAGAGCGCGCACCGTGGTGTCCAGCGTCGCGAAGAGCTTGTCGGCGACCAGCGCCTCGTTTCCCGTCAGCGCGCGCATCAGGGTGGACTTGCCCGCGTTCGTGTAGCCGACCAGCGCCACGCGCGCGAGCCCCTGGCGCTCCTGCCGGCGGGAGCGCTGCGTCTGGCGCCCCGTGGCCATCGCGTCGAGCTCGGTCTGCAGCTCGGCGATGCGATCGCGGATCTTGCGGCGGTCGAGCTCGCCGTGCGATTCGCCGCCGCTGCGGCCGCCGGTTCCGCTGCGCGCCCGGTCCTTCGGCCCGGCCTGCTTGGCGGCTTCGCGCAGGCGCGGCGCCATGTAGCCGAGACGCGCGATCTCGACCTGCGCGCGCGCGATGCGCGAGCGTGCGTGGCGGTGAAAGATCTCGAGGATGACCATGGTGCGGTCCATCACCTCGCAGCCGACCTCCTTCTCCAGGTTGAACGCCTGCGAGGGGGAGATGTCGTGGTCGATGAGGATCGCGTCCGCGCGCTCCTGCTCCCGCAGGGCGCTCAGCTCCTCGCGCTTGCCGGTGCCGAAGTACGCCGTCTTGTCGAACCCGGCGCGCTTCTGCGTGAACGTGCCGGCGACTTCGAACCCGAGCGTCTTCGCGAGCTGGCGCAGCTCGGCCAGCGAGGCCTCGAACTCCCCATCGCTGACGCTGGATAGCTGCACCGCCGCGACAATGGCGCGCTTGCGGCTCTGATCGGCGTCTTGCACTAAGCGTTGCGGGCTAGACGAAGGCCGCTGAACTGCCAGCGGGCGTCGGGCGGGAAGAAGTTGCGGCAGGTGGCGCGGATGTGGCTCGCCGGCGTGGCGCACGAGCCGCCGCGCAGGACGTATTGGCTGGACATGAACTTGCCATTGTATTCCCCCACCGCGCCCGGATTGCCCGGTAGCGTGCATGGGAAGCGATAGTTTGAAGCGGCTTCATCGATACCTCCGCCTGGCGGCACCAAGGCGTTTTGCGTTCGCGACCGCGCGGCGGCGAACCGGCGCCATGCCTTTGCCTAGGATCCCCAGCGCCGCGTCGCTCAACTGCCTCGAAGCCGATTTCCGGGGGCGCGCCCACGGAAACCAGAAGGATTGCAGGAACGAAAGCGCCATCTTCTGGTTTTCCAGGGCGGCTTGCATCGCCATCGCTGCCCAGGCTTCGTTGAAGGCAGCGACCTTTTCGCTGCCCATGCGGTAGAACTCCTGCGAGTCCATCCGCGCGAGGCGATGGGCGATGACCTGGGGGACAGCGACGCCAAGCTCGATGCTCTGCGCGGCCAGCGATCTCGACTTGCGACTGCGGCGGGTTGTCATGGTGTCTCTACCGCAAGTTACTTGCCAGCGCTGCGCTTCAGCTTCATTCGGTCTTCCATCCGCTCTGCGTGATGTCGACGACGGTGCCGTCGGGATCGCGGAACTTCACCTCGTAGTAGCCGGCGTCCCTGGCTTCACCCATCCAGTGCTTGCCGCCCGCCGCCTCGATCGCATTGCGCGATGCCTCGACGTCCTCGACCTCGAAGCCGAAGTGGTGCAGGCCGACGAAGTCGCGCCCGCGATGCCCGGCCGCCGCTTCGGTCTTGTAGTGCAGCAGCGCGATGTTGATCTCGCCGTCGCTGAGATACACGCCGCGCGCGTTCTCCCAGTCGGTCTCGCCGACGCGCTTCAGGCCGAAAGCCTGCATGTAGAACTGCGCAGCCTTCTCCGGGTCGGCGACGGTGATGGCGATATGCCGGAGCCTGGGTTTCATGCCGCCACCATACTGGTATCTTCCGTGACATGAAACCCTCCGTTCTGCTCCTCGTGCTTGCCATGCTGTCGCCGCTCTCCCAGGCGCAGTCCTATCCCGTCCGCCCGGTGAAGATCGTCGTCCCGGCAACGCCGGGAGGCGCGATCGACCTGATTGCGCGCTCGCTCGCGGACAAGCTCACCGGCTCGCTCGGCCAGGCGGTGGTGGTGGAAAACAAGCCCGGCGCGGCGAACAACCTCGGCACCGACTTCGTCGCCAAGAGCCCGCCCGACGGCTACACGCTGCTGATCTGCGCCTCGAGCCACGCGACCAACAAGCACCTCTACAAGAGCCTGAACTACGACCCGGTGAAGGATTTCGAGCCGGTGGTCTACACGCACGTGGTGCCGTTGCTCCTCGCCGTGCATCCGTCGGTGCCGGCGAAGAACGTCGCCGAGCTCACCGCCTGGATCAGGGCCAACCCGGACAAGGCGGTCTATGCCTCGAGCGGCTCGGGCAGCTCGCTGCACATGGCCGCCGAGCTCTTCATGAGCATGACGCGAACCAAGATGCAGCACGTGCCGTACAAGGGCAGCTCGGCCGCCCATCCGGACCTGCTCGCGGGACGCACGGCGATGATCTTCGACACGATCACGGCGATCGCCCCGCACGTGAAGTCGGGCGGCGTGCGCGGCATTGCCGTGACGACGGCGAAGCGCTCCAGCGCCATGCCCGAGCTGCCGACGATCGCCGAGTCCGGCCTGCCGGGCTACGACGCCAGTACCTGGGGCGGCATTCTTGCGCCCGCCGGCACGCCGAGAGACGTCGTCGCGAAGCTGAACGGCGCGATGAACGCCGCGCTCAGGCAGGACGACGTGCGCGCGCGGCTGATGGCCTCGGGCATCGAGATCCAGGGCGGCACGCCCGGCGATTTCGCCAAGGTGATCCAGGCCGAGGTCGACAAGTGGGGCCGGATCGTCAAGGAAGCCGGCATCCCGCCGGAGTAGCAGCGCAGGCGCTCAGCCGAGCGCGCGGATCCCGGGCATCACGTCGCGCGCGAAGCGCTCCATGTTGGCGCGCGTGAGATCCGAAGGCAGCGTGCCGAACTGGCACATCACCAGCAGGTTGCCGAAGTGCATTTCCCTGAAATGGCCTTCGAATGAGCGCAGCACCGTTTCCGGGCTGCCGCAGACGAACAGCCCAAGCTCGATCGCCTGCTCGATGCTGACGTCGCCGAACATCTGCGCCTTCGCCTTGATCACGTTCTTCATCGACTCGCGCGAGGTGTAGCCGGGCGGCAGCAGCATCTCGAGCGGCATCTTCACGAACACGTTGCGGAAAGCTTCGAAGTGCGTCCGTGCCTCTTTTATTGCATTTGAATCTGTATCAGAAACATAAACCGGGACCGCCCAGCCGAGCTGGGAGTCCTTCGGCTGGTAGCCGTAGCCCTGGCAGGTGTCGCGGTACATCTTCAGGTAGCGCGCGACGACCTTGGCCGGGCTGAAGGTCTGCAGATAGGTGTAGCGCCGGTCGGGATGCGAAGCCCAGTCGATCGTTTCCTTCGAGCCCTGCGACGGAATCCAGATCGGCGGATGCGGCTTCTGGTACGGGCGCGGCCAGAGGTTGACGTACTTCACCTCGTAGTGCCGGCCGCGGAACGAGAACGGCCCCTCCTCGGTCCAGGCGCGCACGATCAGGTCGTGCGCCTCGTGGAAGCGGTCGTGCGAGAAGGTCGGGTTGACGCCGAAGGTGTGGTACTCGGCGCCGATGCCGCGCACG
>DATNCP010000060.1:0-36478 GCA_035607175.1 Burkholderiales bacterium | reverse complement strand
TCAGGTATTCGCGCCTGACGTTGTCTCGCTCGATCGCCGGCACCACCCTGAGTTGAACGCGCAGCACGACCGCCGAGTTGTCGAGCTTCTCCACGCCGAGGACCTCGACGTCGTCGGGCAGGCGGGCCTTCCACTGCTCGTGAGCGCGCATCGCCCGGCCCACCTCGCGCATCACGCCGAGTGCCTGGTCGATGTCGACGCCGTAGCCCACGCCGACATCGACCACCGCCCGAGCGAAGCCGCGCGTGCGGTTGCTGACCAGCTTGATCTCGCCGTTCGGCACGAAGTGAACGTAGCCGTCGCCGTCGCGCAGGCGCACGTAGCGCAGGGTCATCTCTTCGACGATACCCGCTTTGCCAGCGACCTCTACCACGTCGCCTTCGCGGATCTGGTCCTCGAGCAGCAGGAAGAAGCCGCTGAGGTAGTCCTTGATCAAGCTCTGCGCGCCGAAGCCGATGGCGACGCCTGCGACGCCGGCGGTGGCGAGGATGGGCGCGATGGAGATGCCCAGCTCGCCGAGGACCAGCATGCCCGCCACCAGCACGACAACCACGGTCGCGCTATAGCGGAACACGCGGCCGACCGTGGTGATGCGCGGCAGCTCGTCGGGGCCGCTCACGCGCCGCTCCAGGTACTTGCGGAAGCTCCGGATCAGCCGCCCGGCGAGCGCCTGCAGCGCCCAGGCGACCAGCAGGATGATGACGATGCGCCCGGCGCGCGTCAGCGCGAGCGCCGCCTCGTCATCCAGGCTGTAGAAGTACTGGAGGAACTCTTTCAGTGCAGACCTGCGGTTTGCACGGCTTCTAGTGCAGCCCTAAGGACGCCTCGATGTTGCGGACCACGGCGACCAGGCGCGGCCCGAGATCGTCCTCGAGCTGGCCCTTCTTCACCAGGAACGCGGGCACGATGCAGTTGAAGGCGACGATCTCGCCGTCCACGGTGCGCCGCATCGGCACGCCGACCGCATACACCTCGCGGCGCAGCTCCCCGGTCGAGGCGCAGAAGCCGCGCAGGCGGATGTCGTCGAGCGACTTGTCGATCGACGGCCGGTACTTGCGGTGGCTCTCCGGCTCCTTGACCTTCATGTGGTTCAGCACCGCCTCGCGCTCGGGCGGCGTGCAGGCGGCGAGGAAGGCGCGGCCGATCACCGAGTGCGAGATGGGGACCGACGTGCCGATGTCCGGCAGGGTGGTGATGCCGTTGCCGCTGCGGCAGGACTCGACGTAGACCATGCTCAGGCGGTCGCGGATGCCCATCGAGACGGAGCCGTTGCAGTAGTCGGCGAGCTCCTTCATCACCGGCCGCGCCACCTGGCGCACGTTCATCGATGCGAGCAGCGGGTAACCGATGGACAGCACCGCCGAGCCGAGCTGGTACTTGCCGAGGCGCATGTTGTGCCGCAGGTAGCCGAGCTTGGTGAGCGTGTAAGTGAGGCGCGACACGGTCGGCTTGGGCAGGCCGGTGCGCACCGAAATCTCCTTGTTGCCGAGCAACGGCTCGAGCGGCGTAAAACAGCGCAAGACTTCCAGGCCGCGCGCGAGCGTGGTCGCGAACTGGCGGTCACCCTCGTGCTCGTAGCTGAAGCCTGCAGGCTGGGAAAGGGGTGCCGCGGGTTCGGGTGCGCCCATGAAAGCTTCTCCTCCGGGATTTTGTGTCGATGCGGGTGTTTCGCTATTCTGTCTGCCTAGGCTCGCATGTCAATATAGTCATATTAGATTTCGCTAAGTGAAATCCTCACTGTTCGATCTGAGCGGCAAGGTCGCGCTCGTCACGGGCTCGACGCGGGGCATCGGCCGCTCCATCGCCGAGGAGCTGGCGCGCGCGGGCGCAAAGGTCGCCATCTCGAGCCGCAAGGCGGATGCCTGCGAGCAGGTCAAGGCGGAATTCGAGAAGCAGAAGTTCGAGGTGCTGGCCAAGGCCTGCAACGTATCCCGCAAGGAGGAGCTGAAGGCGCTGGTCGATGCGACGCGGGCGAAGTGGGGCCGGATCGACATCGTGGTCGCAAACGCTGCCAGCAACCCCTACTACGGGCCGTTGACCGGCATCGACGACGAGGCGTTCGACAAAATCTTCACCAACAACCTGAAAAGCGTGCTCTGGCTGGCGGGCATGACGCTGCCGGACATGAAGAGCGGCGGCAGCTTCACCCTGGTCGGCTCGATCGGCGGCCTGATCGCCAATACTGTGATCGGCGCCTACGGCATGTCGAAGGCCGCGGGCCACCACCTGGTGCGCAACCTCGCCGCCGAGTGGGGGCCGAAGAACGTGCGCGTCAACGCCATCGCCCCGGGCCTGATCAAGACCGAGTTCGCCCGCGCTCTCTGGGAGGATCCCAAGCGCGCCGAGGAGCGCGTTGCCAACACGCCGCTGCGCCGGCTGGGGGAGCCGCGGGACATCGGCGGCATCGCCGTCTTCCTCGCCTCCGATGCGTCGGCGTTCATCACCGGCCAGGTGATCGTCGCCGACGGCGGCGTGACCATCCTTTGAACCGGCGATGAACGCCTTTCGCGTGCGCGAGCACGTGCGCTGGAGCGACGTCGACGTGAGCGGCCTGATCCGCTGGGACGCGTATACGCGTTTCGTCGAGCTCGCCGAGACCGAAATGTTCCGCGCGTCAGGATTTCCTTACGCAACGTTATGGCAGGCGCTGGATATCTGGCTGCCGCGGGTGCAATTCCACATCGACCTTCGTACTCCGGCGCGGCTGGACGAGGAGCTGGAAACCACAATCAGTGTCGGGCGTATCGGCCGGAGCTCGATTCAACTCGACTTCACCGTCAGGGCGGCGGGCGGGGAGGTGAAAGCAGAAGGATCCCTGACCATCGTCGCCCTCAGCCGGGCGGACGGCAAGGCGATCCCGGTCCCCGAGCGGCTCGCGCGCGCTCTCGACGCGTATCGCGTCGAGCGACAGAGCGTTTGAAACACGCAACTGGTTTAGACTTTTAACGCCCCATGGACCTCAACTACTCCCCCGAAGAGCTGGGCTTCCGCGACGAAGCGCGCGCCTGGCTCGCGGCGAACCTGCCGCGCGCGCTGAAGGAGAAGGTCGAGCGCTACGAGCACCTTTCCAAGGACGACCTGCTGAGCTGGCACCGCATCCTCGCCGCCAAGGGCTGGGTCGCGCCGGCGTGGCCGAAGGAGTGGGGCGGCACGGGCTGGAACGTGGTGCAGCGCTACCTCTTCGAGGAAGAACTCGGCTACGCCGGCGGGCCGCCGCTGATTCCGTTCGGGTTGTCGATGTGCGCGCCTGTGCTGCTCCAGTTCGGAACGGACGCGCAAAAGAAACGGTTCCTGCCGAGGATTTTCAAGGGAGAGGATTTCTGGTGCCAGGGCTATTCCGAGCCAGGCTCGGGGAGCGACCTCGCATCGCTGAAGACGAAAGCCGTCCGCCAGGGCGATCACTACGTGGTGAACGGGCAGAAGATCTGGACCACGCTCGCCCACTACGCCGACTGGATTTTCTGCCTGGTGCGTACCGACAGCAGCGACAAGCGCCAGGAAGGCATCTCCTTCGTGCTGATCGACATGAAGACGCCGGGCATCACCATCCGGCCGCTGATCCTGATGGATGGCGCGCACGAGGTGAACGAGGTGTTCTTCGACGACGTGAAGGTGCCGGTCGAGAACCGCGTGCACGACGAAGGCAAGGGCTGGACGGTGGCGAAATACCTGCTCGGCTACGAGCGCATGAACACCGGCCGCATCGGCGCCTCGAAGCGCGAGCTGGAGAAGGTCAAGGACTTTTCGAAAAATATCTCGGATATCCGGTTTCGCGACCGCCTCGCCCGGCTCGAGGTCGAGCTGATGGCGCTCGAGATCACCAACCTGCGCTTCCTCGACCGCATGCGCCGCACCGGCCAGCCGCCGGGCGCCGACGTGTCGATGCTGAAGATCAAGGGCACCGAGATCCAGCAGGGCCTCACCGAACTCGCGCTCGACGCGATGGATCCGGCCGCGAATGACGAATTCTCGGTGGCGCTGCGCAACCGCTATCTCTCGATGCGCAAGACGACCATCTATGCCGGCTCCAACGAGATTCAACGCAACATCATCTCGAAGATGACGCTGGGCCTATGAATTTCGACTACAACGAAGAGCAGCAGCTTCTCGCCGATTCGCTGCGCCGCTACCTGCAGGCGCAATACTCGTTCGAGCAGAGGAAGAAGCTTCTCGACGGCGCTCCCGAGGTCTGGGCGAAGTTCGCCGAGATGGGACTCCTCGCGCTGCCGCTCTCGCCCGACTACGGCGGCTTCGGCGGCGGCGCGGTCGACCTGATGGCGATCATGGAAGCGTTCGGCGAGGCGCTGGTCGTCGAGCCCTATCTCGCCACGGTGATGGCGAGCCGCCTCGTCGCGCGCGCCGGCAGCGCGGCGCAGAAGAGCACGGTTCTGCCCGCGGTCGCCGAAGGCCGGCTGAAAATGGCGTTCGCGCACCTGGAGAGCGGTGCCCGCTACGACCTCGCCGCCGTGAAGTGCACCGCCACGAAATCCGGCGACCACTGGATCATCGAGGGCGAGAAGAAGTCGGTGCAGCTCGCGCCCAGGCTGGTTGTCTCCGCGCGCACGTCGAAGGGAGTCGCATTGTTCCTGGCAGACGCGCCGAAGGCGACGCCGCGCCGCGCTCTCGACGGCTTCGCCGAAGCCGACCTCGTGTTCTCCGGCGTGAAGGCCGAAGCGCTCGAGGGCGGGCTTGCAGAGATCGAGGAAACGGTCGATTTCGCCACCGCGCTGATCTGCGCCGAGGCGGTCGGCGCGATGAAGTTTTCCTGCGACACCACGCTCGAATACCTGAAGACGCGCAAGCAGTTCGGCGTGCCGATCGGCACCTTCCAGGCGCTGCAGCACCGCATCGTCGACATGTACATCGCCCACGAGCAGGCGAAATCGATGGCCTGCCTAGCCTGCTCGAAAATCGACACTGCCGAGAATGCGAAAGATCGCGCGCGCGCGATCTCGGCGGCGAAGATCAAGATCGCCGATGCCGCGCGCCACGTCAGCCACGAGGCGGTGCAGCTGCACGGCGGCATGGGCATGAGCGAGGAGATGAAGGTCAGCCACGCCTTCCGCCGCCTCGCGGTGCTGGCGCGCCAGTTCGGCGACGCGGACCACCACCTCGCGCGCTTCGCCTCGCTTTGAAAAACCGCCGCGTGGTTCTCGCCAGCCGGCCCGCGGGCTGGGTGAGCGAAGCGAACTTCAGGATTGAGGAAGCGCCCGTGCCCGCGCCGGCCGACGGCCAGGTGCTGGTGAAGAACCTCTGGCTCTCGCTCGACCCCTACATGCGCGGCCGCATGAACGAGGGCAGGTCCTACGCCGCGAAGCAGGAGCTCGGCGAAGTCATGATCGGCGGTACGGTCGGCGAGGTCGTCGAATCGAAGCATCCGAAATTCGCGAAGGGCGACCAGGTGCTGGGAATGCTGGGCTGGCAGCAGTACGGCCTTTCCGACGGCAAGGGCCTGAACAAGGTCGACGCGAGCCGCGTGCCGCCGTCGGCCTATCTCGGCGTGCTCGGCATGCCCGGCGTCACCGCCTGGGTCGGCCTGCTCGATATCTGCCAGCCGAAGCCCGGCGAGACGGTGGTGGTGTCTGCGGCCTCCGGCGCGGTCGGCAGCGTGGTCGGGCAGATCGCGAAGATCAAGGGCTGCCGAGCGGTGGGCATCGCCGGCGGCAGGCAGAAATGCGATTACGTGGTGAAGGAGCTCGGCTTCGACGCCTGCGTCGACTACAAGGCCGGCATGCTCAACGACGATCTGAAAGTCGCGGTACCCGACGGCATCGACTGCTACTTCGAGAACGTCGGCGGCGAGATCCTCGACGCCGCACTGCGCCGCATGAACGCTTTCTCGCGTATCGCCGTGTGCGGCCTGATCTCGCAGTACAACGCCACCGAGCCCTACGGCGTCAAGACCGTACAGTCGATCCTGACCAACCGCATCAAGGTGCAGGGTTTCATCGTCTCCGACCGCATGGAGCTCTGGCCGAAGGCGCTCGCCGACCTGGCGGGCTGGGTGGCCGCCGGCCGGATCAAGTACCGCGAGACTGTCACCGAGGGGTTGGAGAACGCTCCCCGGGCGTTCATCGGCCTGCTCAAGGGTGAAAACTTCGGCAAGCAGCTTGTCCGGCTTGGCTGACGGGGTCGGCTTCGGACAGCGTCTGGGCGCATTCGCGCTCGACGCAATGCTGGTCTTCGTCACGGCGGGACCGCTGGTGGCGGTGACCGGCCGCTCCGGCGCGGCCTTCTTCTTCGTCGTCGCGCCGGCCGTCGTCACGATCTTTTGCTGGCACCGCTACGGCGCCACGCCGGGCAAGATCACGTTCTCGGCGAGAATTGTCGACGCGCGCTCCGGCGGCAAGCCGTCCCTGGCGCGCCTGGTGGTGCGCTACATCGCGTATCTTGCGTCCGCGCTTCCGCTCTTTCTCGGCTTCGCCTGGATCGCGATCGACCGGCGCAAGCAGGCACTGCACGACAAGATCGCGGGAACACGAGTTATCTACGAAGAGTGATCGACAACGATGATTGACCTGTACACCTGGCCGACGCCGAACGGCCACAAAGTCCACATCATGCTCGAGGAGACCGGGCTCGCGTACCGCGTGCACGCGATCGACATCGGCGCCGGCGACCAGTTCAAGCCGGACTTCCTCGCCATCTCGCCGAACAACAAGATCCCGGCGATGGTCGACCAGGAGGGGCCGGGCGGGAAGCCGTTCGCGCTCGCCGAATCGGGCGCGATGCTCTTCTACCTCGCCTCCAAGACGGGCCGGTTCCTGCCGAAGGATCTGAAGAAGCGCTGGCAGGTGATGCAGTGGATGATGACGCAGATGGGCCACGTCGGGCCGATGCTCGGCCAGGCGCACCACTTCCTGCAGTACGCGCCGGAAAAGATCGAGTACGCGATGAATCGCTATCGGAACGAGGCGAGCCGCCTGTACGGCGTGATCGAAGCGCAGCTGAAGAAGTCCGAGTGGCTGGCGTGCGACGAGTACACCATCGCCGACATGGCGACCTTTCCCTGGCTGCGCGCGCCCGAGCGCCAGGGCGTCGACATCGAGAAGTTCCCGACGCTGAAGAAATGGCGCGAGCGCATCGCCGCGCGCCCGGCGGTGAAGCGGGGCGTCGAGGTGCTCGCCGAGCGACGCCGCCAGACGCCGGGATTCACGAAAGAGCAAGCCGAAGTACTATTCGGCGCAACCCAGTATGCCAAGCGATAACAAAAACCTTGCGGGCAAGGTTGCCTGGATCACCGGCGGCGGCTCCGGCATCGGCCTCGCGGCGGGCCTGGAGTTGGCCCGGGCCGGAGCGCACGTCGTGCTCTCCGGCCGCAGCGCAGAGACGCTGAAGAAGGCGCAGAAGGAAGTCAAAGCGGAAACCCTTGTTCTCGACGTCGCCGACAAGAAGCAGGTCGCCGCCGCGGCGCGGAAGATCCTCAAGCAGCACGGCCAGATCGACATCCTGGTGAACAGCGCCGGCATCAATGTGCCGCAGCGCAACTTCAGGAACGTCTCGGTCGAGGGCTGGGACGAGATCGTCGCGATCAACCTCTCCGGCACGTTCTATCCCTGCCACGCGGTGCTGCCGGCGATGCGCGAGAAGAAGCAGGGCCTGATCATCAACATCGCGTCGTGGTTCGGCCGCTACCCCAACGAGCTCGGCGGGCCGGGCTACAACGCCACCAAGCGCGCCGTGATCGCGCTCACCGAGACCATCAACATCGAGGAGGCGGCGAACGGCATCCGCGCCAGCTCGATCCTGCCGGGCGAGGTGGCGACGCCGATCCTCGAGAAGCGGCCGGTGCCGCCGCCGCAGGCCGAGCGCGTGCGCATGCTGCAGGCCGAGGACCTCGGCAGGGCGGTGCTGTTCATCGCCACGCTGCCGCCGCGCGCCTGCGTCAACGAGCTCATCATCAGCCCGACCTGGAACCGCTTCATCCTCGGCGGCCTGGAAACGCCGCCGAAGCGCTAAGAAGCGGCTCGCGGTGCTGCGGGTCGTCCTGCCGTTCCTCTGCGGTTACTACTTCTCCTATGTGTTTCGCTCCGTCAACGCCGTCCTCGGGCCCGGGCTTGCCGCTGAATTCGGCCTGAGCGCGGCGCAGCTCGGGCTCCTGACCGGCGTCTACTTCCTTTCGTTCGGCCTGGTGCAGATCCCGCTCGGCGTGGTGCTGGACCGGTTCGGGCCGCGCCGCACCAACGGCACGCTGCTGGTGCTCGCGGCGCTCGGCGGCTTCGCTTTCGCCAATGCGCATTCCTTCGAAGCGCTGGTCCTGTCGCGCGCGCTGATCGGTCTCGGCGTGTCGGTGTGCCTGATGGCGTCGATCCAGGCTTTCGTCCTCTGGTTTCCGGCGGAACGCACCGCGACCATGATCGCGCTCGCCTATTCGATGGGCGGACTCGGCGCGCTGACGGCGTCGGCGCCGCTCGAGTTTGCGTTGCGTTACTACGACTGGCGCCAGATCTTCGACGCCGTGGCCGCCGCCACGCTGGCGCTCGCGGTGGTCTTCGCGTTCGTGGTGCCCGAGCATCCGGGCCCCCGGCGCGCGGCTCGCGTGCGCGAGCTATTCGCGGGCCTCGGAGAGATCGTCCGCGATGCGGCGTTCTGGCGCATCGCCCTGTGCGTGGGCGCGAACCAATGCGCGGTGCTGGCGCTCTTTACGCTATGGATCACGACCTGGTTGCGCGACGTCGCCGGCTACGACCGCGTCGCCGCCGCGGCGGCGTTGGGCTGGGTGGCGGTGGCGTTGAGCGTGGGGTTCCTGTTTTTCGGCCGGCTCGCCGACCGGCGCACGCGCGCAGGGCGCGCGAACCTGCCGCTCCTCGCCGCCGGGATGGCGGGATCGAGCATCTGCCTGGCGCTGCTCACGCTCGGCGTCACCACGGGCGCCGCGTTGCTGTGGGCGGCTTGCATCTTCCTCGGCACCGGCTCGACGCTCGCGCACTCGATCGTGACGCGCCGTTTCCCGCGCGAAATGGCCGGCCGCATCAACACGATGCTCAACACGTTCACCTTCATGGGCGCATTCCTCGGCCAGTGGGGGTGCGGCGCCATCCTCGGCTTGTGGCCGCCGACGGCGACGGGCTACGAGCCGGCGGCGTACTTCTACGCCTTCGGCTCGCTCTGGATCGTGCAGGCGGCCGGGCTCGTCTGGCTGTGGTCCGGGCGGCGCCACTTCGCGGCGCCTGCCGGTCAACCTTTGGCTCAGCGCAGGTAGACGTCCCGGTAGCTCGTGTAGACCGACGCGAGCAGGATCGGCACGGCGACCAGCAGGCCGAGCAGCAACGGCAGCATCGCGACGAAGAGCAGCACCATGGCGACGATGCCGTAGAGCAGGAACGGCACGACGTTGCGCAGGCAGCCGGTGAAGCTCGCCTTCATCGCCTCGACCGCGTCCAGTTCGTGGAACACCACCAGCGGCGGCGCGAACCACACCGCCATCAGCAGCGGCACGGAGAGCGCAACCGCGATCAGCACCGCGAGCAGAATCCCGAGTACCGCGCCGGTGGTCGCCACATCCTGCGCGCCTCCCGCCATGACCGCGAAGACGCCCACACCGGTGATGAGCATGACGACGACCATGATCGCGACGAAGCCCGCCAGGTAGAGCCCGCCGACCGCCGCCAGTGTTCCGAACCTGGTCTGGAAGCCGGCGAACAGGTGGTTGAACTCGAGGCTCTTCCCCTCGTCGATGGCGCGACAGCCCAGGACGATGCCGGCCATGAACACCGGCATGAGCAGGTACTGCGCGATCATGCCGGCGAAGGGCACCAGCGCCATCGCGAAGAAAATGGCGATGAAGACGACCGTGATGCCGATCCACAGGCCGGGCGCCGCCTTGAACAGCGTCCAGCCTTCGGTGAGCCAGCTCCAGCCGCGCGACGCGGGCACCCCCTTGCCGCCGGGGACGTACTCCCCCTGCGGGACCGGCTCGTCGGCGACCGCTGCTCTCGGCGTTGCATACGGATTGGTAGTCATGCCCCCTCCTTCCTATGACGCACCCTCACGGTGGCAATGGCCTTCGCCACCAATGAACCATCCTCGTTCTTCGCCTCGGCTTCGACGAAGCTCATGCTACGCCCATCGCGCAGCACCCGCGCGTCGGCGTAGAGCTTGCCGCCGCTCGCGCCGCCGATGAACGAGGTGCTGAGATCGATGGTGATGACGCCGACCGATTCCGGATGCAGGGTGCGCGCCGCGGTGCAGAGCGCGACATCGAGCAGCGACACGATCACGCCGCCGTGCGCGGTGCCGAGGCTGTTGGTCAGGTGCGGCTCGATCGGCATCGAAAGCCGCGCGCTGCCTTCGCCGAGCGTCTCGGTGAGGATCTTGAGGTGCGAGACGAACGGAATCTTCTTCTGGTACTCGCGCGCGAATTCGACTTTCATACGATGCCCGCGCCGCCGTCGACCGCGATCGCCTGGCCGTTGATGTGGCGCGAAGCGTCGGAGGCGAGCAGCACCGCCAGTCCCTTGAGATCCTCGTCGTTGCCCAGGCGCCGCGTCGGCGTCCATTCCTTCACCAGCTCGCCCGCGGTGGCGAGCGTCGCCCGGGTCATCTTCGAGGGGAAAAAACCGGGGCAGATGGCGTTGACCGTGATGCCGTGGATTCCCCACTCGGCGGCGAGCTGGCGCGTGAGCCCCACCACGCCGTGCTTGGTCGCGGTGTAGGCCGCGGTCGGCGCGAAACGCGGATCCTGGCCGAGCAGCCCGGCGATCGAGGCGACGTTGACGATGCGGCCCCACTTCGCCGGGATCATGCAGCGCTTCGCCACCAGCTGCGAGAGCACGAACAGGCCGGTGAGGTTGACGCTCATCAGCTTGTCCCAGGCGTCGAGCGGATGATCTTCCGCCGGCGAGCCCCAGGTAGCGCCGGCGTTGTTGACCAGGATGTCGATTCCGCCGCACTGCTTGATCACATCGTCGACCAGCGGTGCGATGCCTTCCCGTTTGCCGATGTCGGAAACAAACGCTTTCCCTGAAGTGCCCAGACGTGAAAGAGCGGACTCCAGTTCATCCTTCTTGCGCGCGGTGATCGCGACTTTCGCGCCCATCTCGATCAGGGCCTCGGCGATCTGCAGGCCGAGGCCGCGGGATCCCCCGGTGACGAGCGCGTTACGGCCCGAAAGGTCGAGAAGTTTTTTTACCCCCATGCCGGACTATTATTGCCGCAATGACTACGCTCGTCATGTTCTCCGGCGGCCTCGACAGCACCGCCATGCTGGTCGAGCTGCTGACGCGCTCGCAGGACGCGCTGCGCGTGCACCACATCCGCATGGTGAACCGCGAGGGGCGCGCCGAGGCCGAGCAGGCCGCGGTGGAGGCGATCGTCGCGTGGTGCGCTCGCCGCTACCGCGCGTTTCAATACTCGGAGTCGGGGCTCGATTTCGCCTCGCTCGAGGCGATCCCGATCGACTACCTTTCCATCGCCTATGTCGCCTGCCAGGTGGCGATCGACACGCCGGGATGCAACCGGATCGCCGTCGCCTCGCTGTCGCGCGACACCGACATCGTCAATCGCTCGGCGCGCCAGCGCCAGGTGTTCGACGCGATGTACGCCTGCTACCGCGCGCGCAAGCTCGGCGAGCCGCGGGTCGAGTGGCTCTACCCCGTGTACGAATGCACGAAAGCCGAGATCGCCGCCATGCTGCCTGCCGAGCTCGCGAGCCTGACCTGGTCCTGCCGCCGGCCGGTGGCCCGCCCGGGCGGCTGGGACCCCTGCGGCCGCTGCAAGGCGTGCCTTGCCCGGGACGGCGTTTCCACCGAGAATTTGGCACCATAAGCGGGCCGGCAATCCGGGCCTGAGGAATAAAGGGGAGAGGGCGCTATGAGGGGCAGGCGGACTGATGGCCGCATACTCATCTACAGCCATGACACCTTCGGCCTCGGCCACCTGAGGCGCTGCCGTGCCTTGGCGCACGCGCTGGTCGACCGCTTCAAGCAGCTCTCGGTCCTGATCCTGTCCGGCTCGCCGATCATCGGCAGCTTCGATTTCCGCGCGCGCGTCGACTTCGTGCGCATCCCCGGCGTGATCAAGCTGCGCAACGGGGAGTACACGCCGCTCAACCTGCACCTCGACATCGCCGAGACGCTCTTGCTGCGCGCCTCGATCATCAAGCACACCGCCGAGATCTTCGCGCCAGACCTGTTCATCGTCGACAAGGAGCCGGTCGGGCTGCGCGGCGAAGTGCTCGACACGCTGAAGATGCTGAAGCGCCAGGGCACGCGCCTGGTGCTCGGGCTGCGCGACGTGATGGACGAGCCGGCCGCGCTCGAGCCCGAATGGGAGCGCAAGAACGTGCTGCCGGCGCTGCGCGACCTGTACGACGACATCTGGGTCTACGGCCTGCCGCAAGTCTGCGATCCGCTGGAAGGCGTGGCGCTGCCGGCGAAGGTGAAGCAGAAGATGACCTACACGGGGTACCTGCACCGCGAGGTACCGAGCCACGGCGCGCCGGCGCGCCTGCCGGAGATCGCGAACAAGCCGTTCCTGCTCGTCACCACCGGCGGCGGCGGCGACGGCGACGGGCTGATCGAGTGGGTGCTACGCGCCTACGAGCACGACCCGCTTCTGCCGTACCCGGCGCTGCTCGTGCTGGGGCCCTTCATGCAGGCCGAGCGGCAGCGCGAGTTCATGGAGCGCGCCGCGAGGCTGAAGCGCGTCGACGCGATCACCTTCCATGGCCAGCTCGAGCACCTGCTCTCGCGCGCGACGGCGGTGGTGGCGATGGGCGGCTACAACACCTTCTGCGAGGTGCTGTCGCTCGACAAGCGAGCGCTCATCGTGCCGCGCACCGAGCCGCGCCTCGAGCAGCACATCCGCGCCGAGCGCGCCGCCGAGCTTGGCCTGGTGTCGATGCTCTCCGACGACGGCAGCTACGACCCGGCGGTGATGGCGGCGGCCCTGCGCGCGCTGCCGCGCCGGAACCGGCCCTCGGAAGTCGTGGTGCCCGGGCTGCTGGAAGGACTGACGAACGTGTCCCGCCTCGTCGCTCCCTGGATCGAACCGGCGGAAGAGACCAGGCCCGCGGCCGTAACGCGCATCCGATAGATTGCGCGTCGCGTTTGTCCTGAAGGGGTATCCGCGTCTCTCCGAGACGTTCATCGCCCAGGAGATCGCCGCGCTCGAGAAGCGCGGCCTCGAGATCCTGATCGTCTCGCTGCGCCGTCCGACCGACGGCAAGCTGCATCCGGTGCACCGCGAGATCAAGGCCGAGGTCCTCTACCTGCCGGAGTACCTGCTGCTCGAGCCGCTGCGGGTTCTGCGTGCATGGTGGAAAACGAAATGCCGAGCGGTTTTTTCCGTCTGGTGGAAGGACTTCCTGCGCGACCCGACGCCGAACCGCATCCGCCGCTTCGGCCAGGCGCTGGTGCTCGCCGCCGAGGCGCCGCGCGACGTCACCTGGCTGCACGCGCATTTCCTGCACACGCCGGCCTCGGTCGCGCGCTATGCCGCGATGCTGCGCGGCCTGCCGTGGAGCGGCTCGGCGCACGCCAAGGACATCTGGACCACGCCCGAGTGGGAGAAGCGCGAGAAGCTCGCCGCCTGCGAGTGGCTCGTGACCTGCACCGCGACGAACCGCGACCACCTTGCGGCGCTCGCGCCGGCCGGGCGCGTCGAGCTGGTCTATCACGGACTCGATCTGCGGCGGTTTCCGCCAGCGCCGAGGCGAGTGCCGGTCGGTCCGGTCACGATCCTGTCGGTGTGTCGCCTCGTCGAGAAGAAGGGCGTCGATGTCCTGCTCGATGCGCTCGCGCGCCTGCCGCAGCGCCTCGACTGGCGCTTCGTGCACGTCGGCGGCGGGCCGCTCGCCGAAAGGATGAAGCGAAGCGCCCAGGCGCTCGGCATCGCCGAACGGGTCACCTGGCGCGGCGCCCTGACGCAGGAGCGCGTGCTCGAGGAATACCGCGCCGCGGACATCTTCGCGCTGGCGAGCCGCATCGCGCGGGACGGCGATCGCGACGGGCTGCCCAACGTGCTCGCCGAGGCGCAGAGCCAGGGATTGCCGTGCATCGCAACCCGCGTGTCGGCGATCCCGGAGCTGCTGCGCGACGGCGTCAGCGCGCATCTCGTCGAGGCGGGCGACTGCGCAGCGCTCGCCGCGGCGCTCGAGGCGCTGATCACCCAGCCGGCGCGGCGCCGGGCGCTCGGCGTCGCCGGCGAAGCGCGCGTGCGGGCGGAGTTCGCCCTGGAAGCGAACCTCGACCGGCTGGCGGCGAGATTTGGTCTCACGACCGCCGACGCAGGAGTCGCCGAGGACCGTGCGCATCGCGTTCTACGCACCGCTTAAGGCGCCGGGGCAGGGCTTCGCACCTTCCGGCGACCGGCGTGTCGCCGGGTTGCTCATGGCGGCGCTGGCGCACGGCGGCGAGCGGGTCGAGCTGGTGTCCACCTTCCGCAGCTACGACGCCGACGGCGATCGCGAGCGCCAGCAGGCGCTGCGCGCGCAGGGCGAGACGCTCGGCCGCGCGCTGGCGTCGCAATGGCGCGACCTGCCGCCTGGCGAGCGCCCCGACCTGTGGTTCACCTACCACCTCTACTACAAGGCGCCCGACTGGCTCGGCCCGATCGTCGCCGCGGCGCTCGGCATTCCCTATGTGATCGCCGAGGCCTCGTACGCCGCGAAGCGCGCCGGCGGCCCCTGGGTCCTCGGTCACGAATCGAGCGCGGCGGCGATCCGGCAGGCGGCGCTGCTCATCTGCCCCACGCGCGACGACATCGCCGGCCTGCGCGAGCTCGTGCCGCAGGAGCGCATCCTGCACCTGCCGCCGTTCGTCGACCTCGAGCCCTATCGCAGCGCCGGCGCGGCCCGCGAGGCAAACCGCGCCCGCCTCGCACGCGAGCACAGGCTCGATGCCGGCGTGCCGTGGATCGCGGTGGTCGCGATGATGCGCCACGGCGACAAGCTCGCCTCCTACCGCGCGCTGGCGGCGACGCTGGCGCGCGTCGCCGACCTGCCGTGGCGGCTGGTGGTCGTCGGCGACGGTCCCGCGCGCGCCGACGTGCGCACCGCGCTGGAGAGCGCGGTGCCGGGCAGGGCGCTCTTCCTCGGCGAGGTGAAGACGCGCGACATCGCCCAGGTATACGCGGCGTGTGACCTTACCGTCTGGCCGGCAATCAACGAGGCCTACGGCATGGCGCTGCTCGAAGCGCAGGCGGCCGGGCTGCCGGTCGTCTCGTGCGCATCTCGCGGCGTGCCCGATGTCGTGACCGACGGCGAGACCGGCATCCTGGTGAAGGACGGCGACTTCGATGCGCTGGCGCGTGCCGTGCGTGACCTGCTCGCCGACCGCGAGCGGCGCGGCGCGCTCGGCAAGGGCGCGGCGGCGTGCGTGCTGCGCGAGCGCAGCCTGGAGATGGCTGCGGGCCGGCTGTCGCGAGCGCTCGCCGGGCTCGTGTAGATGACCTTGCTCGCGTTGCTGCGCCATGGCGAGACTGCGTGGAGCGCGGCGGGCCGCATCCAGGGGCGATCCGACCAGCACCTGAGCGACGCCGGTCGCGCCGCGCTTGCCGGCCGCGCGCTTCCGCCCGCCTGCCGCGGCATGCGCGTCGTCACCAGCCCGCTCGCCCGCTGCGTGGAAACGGCTGCGCTCCTCGGATGTCCGCAAGCCGCGCGCGAGCCGCTCATTGCCGAAATGTCCTGGGGCGAATGGGAAGGGCGCCGCCTCGTGGAGCTGCGCGCCGAGCTCGGCGAGGCGATGCGCGAGAACGAAGCGCGCGGGCTCGACTTCCGGCCCGCGGGCGGCGAAAGCCCGAGAGAAGTGCTGGCGCGGGTTTCCCAGTGGCTTTCGCTCCTGACCGAACCGACCCTCGCCGTCACGCACCGCGGCGTGATTCGCGCGGTGCTGGCGGCGGCCACCGGCTGGGACATGCGCGGCGCGCCGCCCGCGAAGCTCGACTGGAGCGCGTTCCACCTCTTCCGGCTTGCGGCCGGCGGCGCGCCGAGCGTCGAGAAGCTGAACGTGAGATGAAGGTTTTCTTCTACGTCCAGCATCTGCTCGGCGTCGGCCACCTGAAGCGGGCGGCGGCGCTGGCGGACGCGCTCGCCGGCAACGGCTTCGAGGTGACCCTCGCGAGCGGCGGCATGCCCGTGGCGGGAATCGAAGTGGTGCAGCTGCCGCCGGCGTCGAGCGACGCGGCCTTCAAGCAGCTCCTCGATGAGCACGGCAATCCGGTCGACGACGCCTGGAAGGCGAGGCGGCGCGACGCGCTGCTCAAGGCCTGGCTCAGAAGCGACGCCGACGTGCTGATGGTCGAGCTCTTCCCGTTCGGCCGGCGGCAGATGCGCTTCGAGCTCTTGCCGCTCCTCGACGAGGCGAAGGCGAGGCGCCGCCCGCCGCTCATCGTCTGCTCGGCGCGCGACCTCATCCAGTGGCGCCCGACGCGCGAGCAGGAGATGCTGGCGTACTTCGAGCGCTACTTCGACCGGCTGCTGGTGCATGGCGACCCGGCGGTCGCGAGCTTCAACTTCGGCCTTGCGGCGCGACTCGCCGGCAAGCTGCATTACACCGGCTACGTGGTCGGCCCGATGCACAAGAAATCGGCGGAGGGCTCCGGCGAGGTGCTGGTCTCCGCCGGCGGCGGCGCCGTCGGCCGGCCGCTCCTCGAAGCGGCGCTGGTCGCCCGGCCGCTCACTTCGCTGCGCGACCGGCCGTGGCGACTGCTGGCGGGAATCAACGCGCTGGAGGCCGACATCGCCTCGCTGCGCCGGCGCGCCGGCCCGGGCGTATTCGTCGAGCGCTCGCGGCAGGATTTCACGGCGCGGCTCGCGAGCTGCGCGCTTTCGGTGAGCCAGGCGGGTTACAACACGGTGATGGAGATCCTCGCCGCCCGCACCCGGGCCGTGGTCGTGCCCTTCGCCGGCGGCGGCGAAGTCGAGCAGGCGACGCGCGCACGCCTGCTCGTCGCGCGCGGCCTGCTCGAGATGATCGAGGAGAGCGCGCTCGACGGCGCGACCCTCGCCGCCGCGATCGAGCGCGCGTTCGCCCGCCCGCGCCCCGCGCCCGGGGACATCGATCTCGACGGCGCCGCGGCGAGCGCCCGGCTGCTGCGCCAATGGCTCTAGCCTGGGAGCGCTTCGTGGAGGAGGTGGCGCGCCGCAAGCCGGTGTTCTGGCTGCGCGACGACGATGCCGTCGCCCTGACGCCCGCGCTCGGGCAGTTGCTTTCCCTTTCGCAAAAATTCCGGGTGCCGCTTGCGTTGGCGGTCATCCCCGATCTCGCCGAGCCCGATCTTTTCGCGCGCATAGGCGATGCAGCCGTGCTGCAGCACGGCTGCGACCATCGCAACCGCGCAGCCGCGGGGGAGAAAAAGACCGAATTTCCGGCCTACGAACCCACCGAAGCGGCCCTCGAGCGGCTCAAGAGCTCGCGCGAGCGCCTGGCGGCGCTGGCAGGGAAAAAAGCCCTGCCGGTGATCGCCCCGCCGTGGAACCGCATGCGACCCGAGCTCGCCGCCGCGTTGCCGCGCATCGGTGTCGAGGGTTTCAGCAGCTACGGCGACGGGGAATCGATACCGGGAGTGACGCAAGTCAATACTCATGTCGACATCGTCGCCTGGAAGGATGGCAAACGCTTCGTCGGCGACGAAGCAGCCGCGCATTTGGCGATGACTTATGTCCTCAAGGACCAACCCGTTGGATGGCTGACGCACCACGCCGTCCACGACGCCGATGCCTGGCGCTTCCTCGAGCGTCTTTTTGCGCTGCGCGGGCCGCGCTGGGCTCGGGCGTCGGAACTCTTCTCGTATACTCGTCCGGCGCATGGCTGATCTCCTGACGGTACGCGACCTCAAGGTGAGCATTGCCGTCGACGCCGGCGTGATCAAGGCGGTCGACGGCGTGTCATTCCGCATCGCCGAAGGCGGCACGGTGGCGCTGGTCGGCGAGTCCGGCTCGGGCAAGTCGGTGGTGGCGCAGTCGATCATGGGCATCCTGCCGCGCATCGCCCGCATCGACTCGGGCGAGATCATCTTCCGCGATCCCCGCATTTCACCTTCGGCCCCGGGGACGGAGCTCGATCTTTCCCGGCTCAATCCCCGCGGCCGCAAGATGCGCCACATCCGCGGCGGCCGCATCTCGATCATCTTCCAGGAGCCGATGACCGCGCTCTCGCCGCTGCACACCATCGGCAACCAGATCGGCGAGTCCCTGGCCCTGCATCGCAGCGACCTCGGCAAGGACGAGCGCCGCGCCGCGGTGATCGAGATGCTGCGCCTCGCCGGCTTCCCGGATCCGGTGAAGGCCGAGTACACCTATCCCTTCGAGCTCTCCGGCGGGCTGCGCCAGCGCGCCATGATCTCGATGGCGCTCGTCAGCCGCCCGGCGCTGCTGATCGCCGACGAGCCGACCACCGCGCTCGACGTCACCATCCAGGCGCAGATCCTGCAGCTCATCCAGCAGCTGCAGGGCGAGCTCGGCATGGCGGTGCTGCTCATCACCCACGACCTCGGCGTGGTCGCCAACATGGCCGAGGAAGTGGTGGTGATGTACCGCGGCCGGGTGACCGAGTCGGGCGCGATCGGCGACATCTTCAGCCAGCCCCGCCATCCGTATCTCAAGGCGCTGATGCGCGCCGTGCCGCGCTTCGACATGCGGCCGGGCGAGCGCCTCACGCCGATCCGCGACATCCAGGTGACCGGCGAGCACCTGATCACCAGCGGCAGCGGCAAGTTCAAGCCCTACGGCGGCGCGCTCCTCGAGTTGCGCAGCCTCAGCAAGCGCTACGCGGTCCGCAAGCGCTCGTTCCTCGGCCGCAAGGCGGCGGGCGAGCTGCTCGCGGTCGACGATCTCAGCTTCTCGGTCGCCTCGGGCGAGTGCCTCGGCCTGGTCGGCGAATCGGGCTGCGGCAAGACCACCACGGCGAAGATGATCCTGCGCTCGATCGCGCCGGACTCGGGCGAGATCCTCTTCCAGGGGAAGGACGTGCTCGCGCTGCGCGGCGCGGAGCTGTTCGCCTACCGCCGCAAGGCGCAGTTCGTCTTCCAGGACCCGTTCGCCTCGCTCAACCCGCGCATGACCGCGAACGAGATCATCAGCGAGCCGCTGCTGATCCACGGCGTCGGCGACGCCGAGGAGCGCTTCTCGCGGGTGAAGGAAATGATGGGCCTGGTCGGCCTCGACGTGCGCCACCTGCGCCGCTACCCGCACAGCTTCTCCGGCGGGCAGCGCCAGCGCATCGGCATCGCGCGCGCGCTCGCGCTCGGGCCGGAGCTCTTGATCTGCGACGAGCCGGTGTCGGCGCTCGACGTCTCGGTGCAGGCGCAGGTGCTGAACCTGCTCGCCGACCTGCGCAGCGCGCTCGGCCTCACCTACATCTTCATTTCGCACAACCTGGCGGTCGTGAACTACCTCGCCGACCGCATCGCCGTGATGTGCGCCGGCCGCCTGGTCGAGCTCGCGCCGAGCGCGGAGCTGTTCCGCAGGCCGTCGCACCCGTACACCCGGGCGCTGCTCGCCGCGGTGCCGGAGCCGAGCCTCGCGCGCAAGCTCGACTTCGGCGCGCTGATGCAGGGCAAGGCGTCCGATCCCTCGGCCTGGGCGCCGAGCTTCCGCATCGTCGGCGCCGACAAGCCCGGCATGCTGCAGATCGGCGACGGCCACTACGTGCGCGCCCGCGAAGGCGTTGCGGCGAAGGAGCTGGCGGCGTGAAGCTCTTCCTCTGCGTCTTCCTGTTTTTCGCCGGCGAGGCGGCGGCGCTGGTCGAGACGCCGATGCTCAGGGCCGACGTCGCCGCCGGCAAGCTGCCGCCGGTCGAGAAGCGCCTGCCGCAGAACCCGCGCGTCATGCCGCTCGAGGCCGGCAAGACCCAGGGCCACCACGGCGGCACGCTGAATTCCCTTGCCGGCCGCAGCCGCGACACGCGTCTCTTCACCATCTACGGCTACGCGCGCCTCGTCGTCTATACGCCCGATCTCAAGATCGTGCCCGACCTCGTCGAGTCGTTCGAAGCGGTCGAGGGCCGCAGCTTCACCTTCAAGCTGCGCAAGGGCCACCGCTGGTCGGACGGCCAGCCCTTCACCACCGAGGACTTCCGCTACTACTGGGAGGACGTGGCGAACAACAAGGAGCTTTCGCCCTCGGGCCCGCCGCGCGACCTGCTGGTCGACGGCGAGCCGCCGCGAGTCGAGATCATCAACGAGACCACGGTGCGCTATACGTGGCGGCAGCCGAACCCGAGCTTCCTGCCGCGCCTCGCCGGCACGTCGCCGCTCTTCATCTTCCGGCCGGCGCACTACCTCAAGCAGTTCCACAAGAAGTACTCGGCCAAGGTGGCGAAGGCCGACGCCGACGGCACCGCCAAGCGCAAATGGTCGGCGGTGCACAACCGGGTCGACAACATGTACGAGTCGGACAACCCCGACCTGCCTTCGCTGCAGCCCTGGATCAACACCACCAGGCCGCCCGCCGACCGCTTCGTCGCCGTGCGCAACCCCTACTTCCACCGCGTCGACCAGAGCGGCCGGCAGCTTCCCTACGTCGACCGCTTCGTCCTCGCCATCGCCGACTCGAAGCTGATCGCCGCCAAGACCGGCGCCGGCGAGGCCGACCTGCAGGCGCGGGACCTGAACTTCAACAACTACACCTTCCTCAAGCAGAGCGAGAAGGCGAACGGCTACCGCACGCTCCTCTGGCGCGCCGCCAAGGGCTCGCACGTCGCCCTGTTCCCGAACCTGAACGTCAACGACCCGGTCTGGCGCAAGGTGCTGCGCGACGTGCGCTTCCGCCGCGCGCTGTCGCTCGCGATCGACCGGTCGCTGGTCAACCAGGTGCTCTACTTCGGCCTCGCCATCGAGGCGAACAACACCGTCCTCTCCGGCAGCCCCCTCTACCGCGAGAGCTACAAGGACGCCTGGGCGCGCTACGACCGCAAGACGGCGAACCGCCTGCTCGACGAGATGGGCCTGAAGCGCGGCCTCGACGGCATCCGCCGCCTGCCCGACGGCCGCAAGCTCGAGATCATCATCGAGACGGCGGGCGAGAGCTCGGAGCAGACCGACGTGCTGGAGCTGGTGCGCGAGACCTGGCGCGAGGCCGGCATCGCCGCCTTCAGCAAGCCGTCGCAACGCGAGGCGTTCCGCAATCGCGTCTTCGCCGGCGAGACGGTGATGTCGGTCTGGAGCGGCATGGAGAACGGCCTGCCGACGCCCGAGACCAGCCCCGACGAGCTGGCGCCGACCAGCCAGCTGCAGTTGCAATGGCCGAAATTCGGCCAGTGGTACGAGACCAGCCACAAGGTCGGCGACGCGCCCGACATTCCCGAGGTGCAGGAGCTCGCGCACCTCTACGCCGACTGGCGGCGCACCCGGGACGACCGCGATCGCGAGCGGATCTGGCAGCGCATGCTCGAGATCCACGCCGAGCAGCAGTTCACCATCGGCATCGTCTCCGGCGTGCCGCAGCCGGTGATCGCGCGCCAGACGCTGATGAACGTGCCGAAGGAGGCCTTCTACAACTGGGACCCGGGCGCGTTCTTCGGCATCTACCACCCCGACACGTTCTGGTTCAAGCAGTAGCCGTGCTGCGCTACGCGTTCAACCGCCTGCTGATCATGATCCCGACGCTGCTCGTGATCAGCTTCGTCACCTTCATGATCATCAAGCTGCCGCCGGGCGATTTCCTGTCCAACCAGATCGCGGAGCTGAAGAGCCAGGGCGACAACGCGGCGCTGGAGAAGGTCGATTTCCTGCGCAAGCAGTACGGCCTCGACAGGCCGTTCCTCGAGCAGTACGCGGTCTGGGTCGGCCTCTGGCCGAGCGAGGGGAAATTCCACGGGTTGCTGCAGGGCGACCTCGGCTGGTCCTTCGAGCACGACCTGCCCGTGAAGGATGTCGTCGGCGACCGATTGTTTCTGTCCTTCATCCTGAACTTCTCGGTGATCCTCTTCACCTGGGCGGTGTCGTTCCCGATCGGGGTCTACGCGGCGACGCGCCAGTACAGCTGGGGTGACCATGGCCTGACGCTGCTCGGCTACATCGGCCTCGCCACCCCCAACTTCCTGCTGGCGCTGGTGCTGATGTACTTCGCCAACGTGGAGTTCGGCCTCTCGGTCGGCGGCATCATGGCCCCGGAATACCTCGGCCAGCCCTGGAGCTGGGGCAAGTTCCGCTCGGTGCTGGAGCACCTCTGGATCCCGGTGATCGTCATCGGCACCTCGGGCACCGCCGGCATGATCCGGCGCCTGCGCGCCAACCTGCTCGACGAGCTGCAGAAGCAGTACGTGGTCACCGCGCGCGCCAAGGGCATGCCGCCCTTCCGCCTGCTGGTGAAGTACCCGCTGCGCATGGCGCTCAATCCGTTCATCGCCGACATCGGCAACCTGCTGCCCTCGGTGATCTCGGGCTCGGCGATCGTCGCCGTGGTGCTGTCCCTGCAGACCTCGGGACCGATGCTGCTCGAGGCGCTGAGGAGCCAGGACCAGTACCTCGCCGGCTCGTTCCTGATGTTCCTTTCGCTCCTGACCGTGATCGGCATGTTCGTCTCCGACCTGCTGCTCGCCGCGCTCGACCCGCGCATCCGCCTGACCGGGGGAGCGGCGAAGTGAGCACGCAGCACAGCCCACGGATCGAGCACTTCGTCTCGCAGGAGCCCTTCGAGCCGTACGCGGCGGAGCAGCTCACGCCCGAGCAGGAGCGCTTCTACCGCGCATCGCAGTGGCAGATCATGTGGTGGAAGTTCCGCCGCCACCGCATCGCGGTCATCGCCGGCGCGATCCTGCTCGCCTTCTACGCCTCGATCCTGGTGAGCGAGGTCCTCGCGCCCTACAACCTGCATACGCGCGACACGAAGCACATCTACGCGCCGCCTCAGGCCCTTCACTTTTTCCACGAGGGGAGCTTCGTCGGGCCGTTCGTCTACGGCTACCGGATGGAGCTCGACCTGACGTCGCTGAAGCGCGTCTATACCGACGACCCCGCCAAGGTGCACCGCCTGCGCTTCTTCTGCCTCGGCGACGAGTACCGCTTCTGGGCGCTGGTCGACGGCAGCTTCCACCTCGTCTGTCCCGCGCAGGGCGGCACGCTCTACCTGCTCGGCACCGACCGCCTCGGCCGCGACCTGCTCTCGCGCATCATCTACGGCACGCGCATCTCGCTCACCGTCGGGCTGTTCGGCATCGTGGTGAGCTTCCTTATCGGCCTGTCGCTCGGCGGCATCTCGGGCTTCTACGGCGGCTGGATCGACAACGTCATCCAGCGCTTCATCGAGATGGTGCGCTCCTTCCCCGAGCTGCCGCTGTGGATGGCGCTGTCGGCGGCGCTGCCGGTGACCTGGAGCCCGATCCTGGTCTACTTCGGCATCACCATCATCCTCGGCCTGCTCGACTGGCCGGGCCTCGCGCGCGCGGTCCGCTCCAAGCTGCTCGCCTTGCGCGAGGAGGATTTCGCCACCGCGGCGACGCTGATGGGCGCGAGCCCCTCGCGCGTCATTCGCAAGCACCTGCTGCCTTCCTTCGCGAGCCACCTGATCGCCTCGGCGACGCTGTCGGTGCCGGCGATGATCCTGGGCGAAACGGCGCTGTCTTTCCTCGGCCTCGGCCTGCGGCCGCCGATCACCAGCTGGGGCGTGCTGCTCAACGAAGCGCAGAACATCAACGTCGTCGCCCTCTACCCCTGGCTGATGCTCTGCGTGGTGCCGGTCTTCGTCATCGTCCTCGCCTTCAACTTCTTCGGCGACGGCTTGCGCGACGCCGCCGATCCCTATTCGAGCGCCGGCCGGACATGACGGCGAGCCGGATCCTCATCGTCGAGGACGACCCCGATCTCGTGGCGCTCGTGAAGCGCTGGCTGGAGCGCGACGGGCACCGTGTCGAGCACGCCGCCAACGGCGCGGCAGCCCTGGAAGCGCTCCGATGGGACCCGTTGCCGCATCTGGTGCTGCTCGACGTGATGCTGCCGAAGATGGACGGGTTCGAGGTGCTGCAGCGGCTGCGCGCCGAGCCGCGCACCAAGGACCTGCCGGTGGTGATGGTGACCAGCTTCTCGCGCGACCGCGACGCCGCCCGCGGCCGCGAGCTCGGCGCCAACGACTACGTGGTCAAGCCGCTGATGGAAGTCGATTTCCTGAAGCGCATCGAGCACCTGATCAAGGACCAGTAGGCCCGCGCGCGGCGACTAGTAGGGCGTAAAGATCTCGACCGGCACGCCGACGCCGCGCAGCGCGTGGCGGCCGAGCGAGCGCAGCCCGGCGGGGAGGTGGCGGGCGACGTTTTCCGAGACTGCCACGGCGACCTTCAGCGTCTTGCACAGCCCTTCGATGCGCGCTGCCTCGTTCGCCGCCGCGCCGATGACGGTGAATTCGATGCGCGTCGGCGTGCCGATGTTGCCGTAGAGCACCAGGCCGAGGTGCAGGCCGATGCCGAAGCGCAGCCTCGGCAGCCCGTCGCCCTCGCGCTTCGTGTTGAGCGCCGCCATGCGTTTCACGGCCTCTTGCGCCGCGTCGAGCGCCTTGCTGCAGGCGACCGCCGCGGGCTCGTTGCCGATCGGGAAGATGGCGAGCGCGGCGTCGCCGATGAAGCGCAGGATCTCGCCCTTTCGCTCCTGCACCGGGCCGAGCACGCATTCGAAATACTCGTTGAGCAGCGCGAGGAACGCCTCGCGGCTCATCGAGTCGGCGAGCGGCGTCGAGTCGCGCAGGTCGCAGAACCAGATCACCGCGCGGATCTCCTCGCCGTCGCCGCGCTTGATCTGCCCGGCGAGCACTTTCTCGCCGGTCTGCTCGCCGAGATACGCTTCGAGCACGTTGCGCGCCTTGCGCATGTGGCCGTAGATCTCGGCGATGCGCGTGAGCGCGGTGGCGACGCGCCGCAGCGCCTCCACGACGGCGTCGCCGAAACCGCCGGGCGCGCGGGTGGCGAAGCTTGCCGCGTGGACCTCGCCGTTGATGAATCGCAGCGGCAGCGCCAGAAAGTCGGTCACGCCTTCGGCGCGCAGGTCGGGAAGGATGGAGTAGTCCATGGGACAGTCCGGGTCGCAGATGCGGCGGCGCACTTCCTTGTGCTCCTGGAACACGACGCGGACCGGGCTGTTCAGAAACTGCTCCGAATCGAGCAGGTCGTAGGCCGCCGAATTCACCTCGACCGCGTCGGTCTTTTGCTGCCAGAGAAAGCTCCGCCCGAGCACGTTGGGATGCAGCGTGCGCACGAATACGGCGACCCGGTACAGCGGCAGGCCGGTTTCGAGCAGGCGGTGGGCGAGGTGCAGCAGCACGTCCTGCGGCTGGCGGGCCGGCGGCGCGCCTTCGACCAGCCAGTCGATGATCGGCTGGACGTTCATGGCGCCCTCAGCCAGAGGCTCGACTCGAAGGCGCCAGCGACGAGGGGCAGGCGGCCCAGCACGCCGCGCTGCAGGAGATCCGGGCGCCGCGAGGCGACCCAATGGCTGGAGAACTCGACCGCGTAGCGGGGCAAAAGGATCTCCTGGATGAAATCCTGTTCGTTATAACGCCGCCAGGCCCACTGCTCCGGGTACTCGTCGGGAAGAAAGATGTCGTGGACGTGCACGCGCACCCCGGAGGGGAGGAGGGGAATGATCTTGTTGAACAGCAGATCGACGTCGCTGCCGGGTTTCATCTGATGACTGGAGTCGATGAACAGGATGTCGCCGCGCCGCAGCTCATGGAAGGCATTCTCCGGCACATCCTGAACCCGCTTCTCCAGGAACTCGATCTCCAGCTCCCGGATGGAGGCGCGCGGCTTGGGGTCGATGGCGGTGATGCGGGTCGCCAGCCCGCCGTCGGCGACCGCGCGGGCGAGGAAGCGCGTCGAATGGCCGCTGCCGACCTCGACGATGCGTTGCGGCGGCTCTTTTCTCACCAGGGCGTAGGCGGCGGCGGCGTCGAGGCGGGGGAACCAGTCCTGGTCCCAGCGCGGCGCGGGCGGCCGATGGCTGCCATGCGCGGCGCCGATCGCTTCGAGGTGTGCGGCGTAGCTTTCGATGCAATCGAGAACCGCGAAAAACGGCTCCGGATTCACAACTCCAGGACGAGCCCCTCGCGCGCGATCACCGAGCCCGGCAGCTCCTTTTCGACCTGGCGGCCGATGCCGTCGAGCATCTCGTCGGTGTGCTCCGGGTCGTGGTGGAACACGACCAGCTTCTTCACCCCGGCGGCCTTGCACAGGCGCACGCCTTCCTGCCACGTGGAGTGCCCCCAGCCGACGTATTTCGGATACTCGTCGTCGGTGTACATCGAGTCGTAGACCACCGCGTCGGCGCCCTCCATGAACTTGGCGAGCTTGCGGTCGATCGCGCCCGGCACGTGCTCGGTGTCGGTGAGGTAGCAGAACGAGCGTCCGTCGAACTCCACCCGGTAGCCGGTGGCGCCGTCCGGATGGTTGAGGGCGATGGTCTTGACGCGCACGTCGGGCCCCGAGGTGAGCTCCTTGCCGCAGGTGAAATCCTTGTACTCGACGGTGGCGCGGAACACCTGCGGCGGCACCGGGAAGAGCGGCGCCACCATGAACTCGTCCATCACCCGGCGCAGCGTCATGCCGGCGCCGAGGTGCCCGGCCCAGAGGCGGAAGCGGTTGCTGGGCCGGAAGAACGGGCGAAAGAAGGGGATGCCGCAGACGTGGTCGTAGTGCGTGTGGGTCAGGAAGACGTCAGCCTCGATCGGCTCGATCGGTCCTTCGCTGTCCATCGCGTTGCCGAGGTAGCGCATGCCGGTGCCGGCATCGAACAGCAGCACACGGTCGCCGCAGCGCACTTCGAGCGACGAGGTGTTGCCGCCGTAGCGCGCCGTGCGGGGACCCGAGCAGGCGATCGACCCGCGTACCCCCCAGAATCTGACGCTGAAGGTCATCAAATATAATCTTACAGGGGAAAGCCAAAGCCCTTTTTTCTTCGGAAGCGAGCCACCGGTGGACCGCAGCCTGTTCGGCTTCATCATCCGCTACAGCAAGCGCGACCAGCTTCTGATCGTGCCCCTGGTGCTGGCGACGATGGTGGTCTATTACCTGTCGCTCGACCTGCCCAAAACCATCATCAACAAGGCGATCCAGGGCGGCGCGTTTCCCGAGGCGGGGGCGACCACGCACTGGCTCGGCCTCGACCTGGAGCGCCTGCCTTACCTGCTCGCGCTGAGCATCGTTTTCCTCGGCCTGATCGTGCTCAACGGCTGGCTCAAGTTCCAGATCAACACCATGAAGGGCTGGATGGGCGAGCGCATGCTGCGGCGGCTGCGCTACGCGCTGTTCGACTACATCCTGCGCTTCCCGCTGTCGCGCTTCCGCCGGGTCAAGGCGGCCGAGATGGCGACCATGATCAAGGACGAGGTCGAGCCGCTCGGCGGCTTCATCGGCGAGGCGCTGATCACGCCGCTGTTCCTCGGCGGCCAGGCGGTGACGGCGATGTTCTTCATCCTCTACCAGCACTTCGCCCTCGGCCTGATCGCGCTCGCCATCGTCGGCGTGCAGGCGTTCTTCATCCCCCGGCTGAGGAAACGGCTGCTGGTGCTCGGCCGCGAGCGGCAGCTGACCGCGCGGGCGCTCGCCGGGCGCATCGCCGAGTGCGTCGACGGCGCCGCCGAGATCCGCGCCCACGCCACCTCCAACTACGAGCGCGCCGAGATCTCCTCGCGCCTGGGGCGGATCTTCCGCATCCGCTTCGAGCTCTACCAGCGCAAGTTCCTGGTCAAGTTCCTCAACAACTTCCTCTCGCAGGTGACGCCGTTCCTGTTCTACACGGTCGGCGGCTACCTGGTGATCACCGGCCAGCTCGACATCGGCGCGCTGGTCGCGGTGATCGCCGCCTACAAGGACCTGCCCTCGCCGGTGAAGGAGCTGATCGACTGGGACCAGCAGCGCCTCGACGTCGAGATCAAGTACACCCAGGTGGTCGAGCAGTTCACCGCCGAGGAGGTGGCGCCGCCGGAAATCCAGGCGCTCATCCTGCCGCTGCCCGAGCTGCCGCGCTCCGGCAAGCTCCGCGCCTCGGGGGTTTCCCTGATCGACGACAGCGGCGCGCGCGTGCTGGAGAACATCTCGTTCGAGATCGGGCTCGACGAGCACGTGGCGATCGTCGGCCGGCAGGGCGGGAGCGACCTTGCGCAGATCGTGTCGCGGCTCCTGCCGCCGACCAGCGGCGCTCTCGAGCTCGGCGGCGTCGACGTGGTGCGCGCGCCCGAGGTGCTGACCGGCCGCGCCTTCTCCTACGTCGGCTCGGCGGCCTACCTTTTTCCGGCGAGCGTGCGCGACAACATCGTCTACGGCCTGAAGCATGCGCCGCTCCGCCCGCCGGCCTACGAGGGCGAGGCGGCGAGGCAGCACGAGCTCGAGGCGCTGGAGGCGGAGCGCACCGGCTGCAGCCAGCTCGACGTCGCCGCCGACTGGATCGACTATGCCGCGGCGGGCGTTTCCGGCCCGGAAGAGATGGAGCAGCGCATCCACGCGCTGCTGAAGCGGGTCGACCTGGAGGAGACGATTTTCGAGCTCGGGCTGCGCAGCTCCCCCGACCCGGAGCGCGCCGGGACGATCGGCGAGCAGGTGCTGGCCGCGCGCGCGCGCATGCGCGAGCGCCTCGCCTCGCTCGGCATCCAGGACTGGGTCGAGCGCTTCGACCCGGAGCGCTACAACCGCAATGCCACGCTCGCCGAGAACCTGCTGTTCGGCACGCCGGTCGGGCGGACCTTCGAGGTCGACAACCTGGCCGGCAATCCTTACGTGCGGCGGGTGCTGCGCGACACCGGCATGTACGAGATCCTGCTGCGCACCGGGCACAAGGTGGCCGAGACCATGGTCGAGCTGTTCAGCGGCCTGCCGCCCGGCCACGAATTCTTCGCCCAGTACAGCTTCATCCGCCAGGAAGACCTGCCGCAGTTCGAGCTGATCCTGAAGCAGATCGAGGACGTCGGCCTGCTGCGCCTGCAGGAGGCCGACGTCCAGATGCTGCTCACGCTGCCCTTCAAGCTGGTCGCCGCCAAGCACCGCCTGGGCCTGATCGACGAGAGCTTCGAGTCGCGCACCATCGAGGCGCGCCGGCACTTCGCCGCCAAGCTGCCGCCGGAGCTGCGCAAGAGCGTGGAATTCTTCGACCCGGCGCGCTACAACATCGCCGCCTCGCTGCAGGACAACATCCTGTTCGGCAAGATCGTCACCGGCCAGGCCGAGGCCGGCACCCGCATCACGCGGCTGGTGCGCGAGCTGCTCGAGGACCTCGGCCTGCGGCCGCTGGTGGTGCAGATCGGCCTCGACTACCAGGTCGGCGTCGGCGGCGCGCGGCTTGCCGTCGCCGACCGGCAGAAGACCGCGCTGGTGCGCGCGCTCCTCAAGCGGCCGTTGTTCGTCGTCCTCGACCACGCCGCCGCGGTGCTCGATCCGGCTTCGCAGGCGAAGGTGCTCGAGGGCATCCTCGCCGAGCGCAAGGGCGCCGGCGTGGTCTGGGCGCTGCAGCGGCCCGAGCTCGCCGAGCGCTTCGGCTCGGTGCTGGTGATCGACCACGGGCGGCTCGCAGAGCACGGGCGTCCGGAGACCCTCAAATCAAACGGCGGCGCGTACCACAAGCTGCTGGCGGTGGCCTAGGAGGAAAGATGAGCCTGGAACAGGAAGTCGAGCTGATCCGCCAGTTCCCGATCTTCAGCAAGATCCAGCCGGCGATGCAGAAGCTGCTGTGCTTCTCCAGCGAGCGGTTGACGTACGACGCCGGCCAGGTGATGTTCAACGCCGGCGACGCGGCCGACGCCGCCTACATCATCATCGACGGCTCGGTCGAGATCTCGGTGCCCACGCCCTCCGGGCCGATCATCGTCAACACGCTCGGCAAGAACGAGCTGCTCGGCGAGATCGCCATCTTCGGCGAGGTGCCGCGGACCGCGACCGCGAAGGCGATGTCGAAGCTCGAGACCCTGAAGATCTCCAAGGACATGTTCATCAAGGTGATCCGCGAGAACCCGGACGCGGCGGTCGAGCTGATCAAGATCCTCGCCGGCCGCCTCGCCAACACCACCAGCCAGCTGACACTGACGCGAAGCGGCGGCCAGAGCCGCCGCTAGACTCTTCGGGCGGCCAGTCCCGGCGCTAGAAGAGCGATCGCGGGTCGGCGACGGCGTAGACGTCGACGCGCTCGTTGCGGCCGCGCACCCGCACGTGATGCAGCGGCGCGTCCTTCGGCTCGATGCCGGCATGGCGCAGGGTGTCGGCCGAGACCACCAGCACGCAGTGGTAGATCTTGGTCATGCCCTCGAAGCGCGCGGCGATGTTGATGTTGTCGCCGATCGCGGAATGGATCGGCTCGGCGGGCGGGCCCATGGTGCCGACGATGGCGACGCCGGCGTGCATGCCGATGCCGATGCGCATCGGCGCGGCGAGCTCGTCCGCGAGGCTGGCGCTCAGGCGCTCGATGCGGCGCTGCATCTCGGCGGCGCCGCGTAGCGCGTCGCGGCACGCCTGCGGCAGATCCGAAGCCAGCCCGTACAGCGCGAGCAGGCCGTCGCCGCGGAACTGCGCGTAGTAGCCGTTGGTGGCGCGCAAGGCGTCGTGCATCTCGGCGAAGAACTGGTTCATGACGAACACCGCGTCGTAGGGCAGGCGCGATTCGCACAGCTTGGTGGACTCGCGCAGGTCGACGAACATCGCCACCACCGGGCGCTCGCGTCCCTGCGGCGCGCCGGGCCGGCGCGCCATGGCCGGATCCGCGCCGGGCGGCAGGAGCGGCGCCACGGCGACGTCGCTGCGCGGCCGGGTCTGGCAGGCGAGCCTGACGTTGGGCGGCGCTTCGATCCGCGCCAGCGCCTGCGCCTCGAGCGATGTGGGCGCGGTCAGCCGCGCCAGGCCTTCGCCGACGCGCACCCGGCAGGTGGTGCATCTTGCTCTGCCGCCGCACACCGAGGCGTGCGGGATGCCCTCGTCGCGCAGCGCCTCGAGGATGCTGCGCCCGACCGGCGCGGTGACGACCCGGCCGCTCGACAGGCGCAGCTGGTAGGTCGCGCCGATCCGCGTGCGCAGCCAGCGCGCGAGCAGCGTCGCCGCCAGCAGCGCCCAGAACGTGAGCATCAGGGAGCCGCGCCAGGTCAGCAGGTGCGCCCGGTCGGCTTCGGGCAGCGCCGGCAGGTTGGCGTTGTGATTGAAGCCCGCGGCGGCGAAGCCGGCGAGGGCGAGCGCGGGGATCAGCAGCGCGGCGGCGAAGGCCGCGGGCTGCACGTTCGGATACCAGGTGCGGAGCCGCAGCCAGTAGTGCAGGCCGAAGCAGAGGTGGGCCCAGACGACGATCAGCAGCAGGCATTGCCGCCCGGCCGCCCAGGGGTCCGCCCATAGCCCGGCGACGACCCGCTCGTAGCCGATGGTGTTGCCGAGCAGCCACCAGTTGAAGCGCGTGCCGACGACATGGGCGATGAGGAGCGGCGGGATCGCCAGCCCGAGGAGCAGTTGCGCCGCCTCCCAGACCGGCATGCGCAGCGTGCTGCGCCGGTAGAGCGAGACGAGGGCGAGCGCGAAGTGCGTGAGGAGCGAGCCGTAGAGGATCACGCTGCCGACCGGGCTGCGCCACCATGCCGACAGGACGCCGCGCAGCTCGTCCATGGCCTCGATCGAGACCACGCCGAGCGAGTGGTTCAGGAAATGGCCGGTGACGAAGCTGGCGACCACCAGCCCCGTGACCAGGCGCAGGAGCCTCATCCCTTCAGCTGCAGCGACTTATATTCGAGGAATTCCTCGAGGCCGTAGCGGCCCGCCTCGCGGCCGTGGCCCGACTGCTTGAAGCCGCCGAAGGGGGCGTTCATGTTGAAAGCGCCGCCGTTCACGTCGACCTGGCCGGCGCGGATGCGGCGCGCGACGCGCTGCGCGCGCGCCTCGTCCTTCGACCAGACGGCACCGGCGAGGCCGTAGACCGTATCGTTGGCGATGCGCACCGCCTCTTCCTCGTCCCGGTACGGAATGATCGACAGCACCGGGCCGAAGATCTCTTCCTGCGCGATGGTCATGCTGTTCTTGACCTTGCCGAACACCGTCGGTCGCACGTAGTAACCGCCGGTAGGGACGCCTTCAGGCGGCTCGGCGCCGCCGGCGACGAGCTCAGCTCCCTCCTGAACGCCTTTTTCGATAAATTTCTTCACCCGTTCGAGCTGTGCCTGCGAGCTCAGCGGGCCGAGCTTCGTGGTTTCCAGCATCGGATCGCCGACCGTGAAGCCCTTCGCCGCCTCGGCGGCCATGGTCTTCGCCTGTTCATAGAGAGAATCGGGCACGAGCATTCGAGTGAGGGCGGTGCACGTCTGCCCCGAGTTGAGGTAGCAGCCGTTCACCGTGCCCTTCACCGCCGCAGCCAGGTCGGCATCCTCGAGGATCACCGAGGCACTCTTGCCGCCGAGCTCGAGCGCGACTCTCTTCACGGATTGAGAAGCCAGCTCGGAGATGCGCTTTCCGGCGCGCGTCGAGCCGGTGAACGAGACGACGTCGACATCGGCGTGCCTGACCAGCGCTTCGCCCACCGCCGGGCCGTAGCCGGTGACGAGGTTGAACACGCCCTTCGGCAGCCCCGCGGCTTCGATCACTTCGGCGAGGATGAAGGCGTTGAACGGCGCCACCTCCGAGGGCTTGAGGACGACGGTGCAGCCGGCGGCGAGCGCCGGGGCGACCTTGAGCGTGATCTGGTGCAGGGGATAGTTCCAGGGCGTGATCGCGACCACCACGCCGGCGGGCTCGCGCACCACGAGCGAATTGCCGACTCTCTCCTCGAACACGTACTCCTTGAGCAGCTTCGCATAGTTGGCGAAGTTGGCGATCGGCAGCCCGGCCTGGATGCGGCCCGACATCTTCAGCGGCATGCCGACTTCCTGCGCGATGGTCCGTGCCAGCTCGTCGGCGCGCGCTTTCAGGCCGGCGGAGATCTTTTCCAGGAATTCGGATCGTTTCTCGATCGGCGTTTCCCGCCACGCGTCGAAGGCGCCGCGCGCCGCCTTGACTGCAGCATCCGCGTCGGCCGCATCGCCGGCAGGAACGCGTCCCATGACTTCCCCGTTACCGGCATTGTGGACGTCGATCGTTTCGCGTCCGTGCGGCGCGACCCAGCGGCCGCCGATGAAGAGCTTGTCTTTCGAAAGCATCGGGTCTCCTCGGGTAGGTGAATATTTTATCCGGCTATACTGCGGCGATGATCCGAAAGGCACACGCAGCGATCTGCCGCGAACTCAACAAGCCGGTCGTTGTCGAGGAGATCGCCGTCGATGCGCCGGGGCGCGGCGAGGTGCTGGTGAAGCTCGGCGCGTGCGGCGTGTGCCATTCCGATCTGTCGGCGATCAACGGCACGATCGCGCTGCCGCTGCCGCTGGTGCTCGGCCACGAGGGCGCCGGGACGGTCGAAGAAGTCGGCGAGGGCGTGAACGACTTCGCCAAGGGCGACCATGTCGTCTTCTCCTTCATCTACATGTGCGGCAAGTGCCGCTTCTGCCTCGCCGGCCGGCCGGTGCTGTGCCTGGAGCAGGGCAAGGCGCTCACCACGCCGCTCGCGGGCAAGCACCGGACGCACGATGCGGGCGGCAAGCCGCTCAACATCTTCTCGGGCTGCGGCGCCATGGCCGAGTACGCCACGGTATCGGCCGAGAACCTGATCCGCATCGATCCGAAGATCCCCCTCGATTGCGCGGCGCTGGTCGGCTGCGGCGTCACCACCGGCGTCGGCGCGGTGTTCAACACCGCGAAGGTGCAGCCCGGCTCGTCGGTTGCCGTATTCGGCTGCGGCGGGGTCGGCCTTTCGGTCATCCAGGGCGCGCGCATCGCCGGGGCGGAAAAGATCATCGCCATCGACACCCTCGACGCGAAGCTGCAGATGGCCAGGCAGTTCGGCGCCACCGATACGCTTTCGGCGAAGGAGGATGCGGTCAAGGCGCTGAAGAAGATGACCGGCGGCGGTCCCGACTACGCCTTCGAGTGCGTCGGCTCGGGCGAGCTCGCCGGCGTGGCGTACCGCGCCATCCGCCGCGGCGGCCTGGCGGTCGTGGTCGGCGTGGCGAAGCCCTCCGACTCGACCTCGCTTCGCACCATGACGCTGCCGTTCGAGGAGAAGACCATCACCGGCAGCTACTTCGGCTCGTGCGTGCCGCGCATCGATTTCCCGCGCATGCTCGCGCTCTACCTCGCCGGCCAGCTCAAGCTCGAGGAGCTGATCACGCGGCGCTACGCGATCGACGAGGCGCCGCAGGCGTTCGCCGACCTGGAGTCGGGTCGCAACGCGCGCGGCGTCGTCGTCTTCAAATGAGCGCGGTCTCGATGCGCGGGCGGTCGGCGGCACGCATCCTGGTCGTCGATGACCAGCGCGCCAATTCGGAGATCCTCGCCGAGGCGCTGCGCGGCCGCGGCTACGACGTGGTCATCGCGTCGGACGGCCATGCCGCGCTCGCGGAGGCCGGCAGGTTCCGGCCGGACCTGGTGATCTCCGACATCCTCATGCCCGGGATGGACGGCTACGAGCTCTGCGGCCGGCTGCGCGCGCAGCCGGCGAACGCGCTGCTGCCGGTGATCCTCGTCACTTCCCTCGACGCCCAGGTCGAGCGCATCAAGGGCCTCGAGGTCGGCGCCGACGACTTCCTCTCCAAGCCCGTGAACTGGCAGGAGCTGTTCGCGCGCGTCCGATCGCTGCTGCGCGTGAAGAGCCTGCAGGACGAATTGAAGGAGCTGAACCAGAAGCTCGAGCAGCGCGTGGTCGAGCAGGTGGCGCAGCTGCACCGGCTGGGGCGCATGAAGCGCTTCTTCTCCAAGCCGGTGGCCGAGGCGATCGTCGCCGGCGGCGAGGAGCTGCTCGAGCCGCACCGGCGCGAGATCACCGCCGTGTTCCTCGACCTGCGCGGTTTCACCGCGTTCACCGACCGCGCCGACCCGGACCAGGTGCTGGAGCTCCTGCGCGCCTACCACGCCACGCTCGGCCGCACCGTGGACGACTTCGCCGGCACGCTTGAGCATTTCGCCGGCGACGGCGTGATGATCTTCTTCAACGATCCGCTGCCGGTCGACAAGCCGGCCGAACGCGCGGTGCGCATGGCGCTCACCCTGCAGCAGGCCTTCACCCCGATCGCCGAGGCCTGGGCGAAGCACGGGCACGAGGTCGGCCTGAGCATCGGCATCTCGCAAGGCAACGCCACGCTCGGCGTGATCGGCTTCGAGGAGCGCTGGGAGTACGCGGCGATCGGCAACGTGCCCAACCTCGCGGCGCGGCTGTGCGGCGCGGCGCAATCGACCGAGATCCTGCTCGATCTGCAGACCCAGCAGGACATCGCGCACATCGCCGAGACCGAGCCGGTCGGGCCGCTCAGCCTGCGCGGCTTCCAGCAGCCGGTGCCCGCCTTCCGCCTGAAGTCCGTGCGCTAGGCGCGGCGCTGGACCCCGCCTCTACCAGCGAGGCGGCGGCTTGCGGGCGATCACCAGGCGGCCCTCTTCCTTGCGCAGGTAGCCGCCGTCGTTGAGGTCGGAAAAGATGCGGCTGATCATCTCGCGCGAGGCGCCGACCCGGGCGGCAATCTCCTTGTGGGTGAGCGGCTCGCTGATGACCAGCTGGCCGTCTTTCTCCTCGGCCAGCTCGAGCAGCAGCCGCGCCACCCTGCCATAGACATCCAGCAGCGCGAGGCTGCGCATGTTCTCGGTCAGGCTGCGCACGCGGTGGGCGAGCTTCTTCACCACGTGCAGCGCGAAGCCGGGGCTGCGCTCGATGAACGCGGTCAGCTCGGTGCGACGGATCAGGGCGCAGCGGCATTCCTCGAGCGCCATCACCGAGGCCGAGCGCGGCCCGCCGTCGATGGTGATCTCGCCGAAGTACTCGCCCGGCCCGAGCTGGTTCAGCACCACCTCGCGGCCTTTCTCGTCGGAAACGTAGACGCGCGCCTTGCCGGCCAGCATCACGTAGATGTTGTCGGTCGAGTCGCTCTCGGTGACGATCACCGCGTGCTTCGGGAAAGAGCGCACCGTGGCAGCGGTGGCGATCTCGTCGAGCAGCGCCCTGGGCAGGACTTCGTGACTTCTGTCCTTCATCGGGGCCGATTTTGACCCAGGGAGGTGAATCCGTCACAGCGAAGGTCAGCCTTCGTTCGCAGACCCCCGGCAGGGGCAGGGCTATCTTGGTCGGGCAGTCTCTGGGAGGTGTCATGAAACTGACCGAGTACCTGGTGTTCGCAGCCCTGCTGACCCCGACCTTCGTGGTCATCGCCGCCGCCTTGATCTCGCTGTCCGCCCCCGAAGCGGCGCCCGAGTACCACGCCCCGGTGACCGTGGCCTCCAGCGCCGGCCTCTACCCGGCCGACATGACCACCGACGAGTAGCCGCGCGCTAGTGCATTTCCTCCGGCAGCGGGATACTGCCCGCCGGAGAGGGGAGGGGATGGGAGAAACCAGGCGCCGGCTGCTCGGCTCGATGGGCCTTGTGCTCGTCGCGCCCCGGCTCGCCCAAGGGCAAGGCAAGCGCGTCCACAAGCTAGGAATCATGGCGCTGGGGCGCTTCGGCCCGCTGGACGACGCATTCCTCGCGGCACTAGCGAAGCGGGGCTGGAGCGCGGGCAAAAACCTCCAGGTTGACGCGCGCGTGACCGC
>DATNCP010000055.1:0-16257 GCA_035607175.1 Burkholderiales bacterium | reverse complement strand
AACGCATGGACAGGGATGATACCGCCGCGCTAGCATATTTTTCCCGAGGAGACCCCGCATGACGCTCAAAGTATCCATGAAGGTCAATGGCAAGCCCGTTTCCGCCGAGGTCGAGGCGCGAACCCTGCTGGTTACCTACATTCGCGAGAACCTGCGCCTGACCGGCACCCACGTGGGATGCGACACCGCCCAGTGCGGCGCGTGCACCGTCCTGATGAACGGCAAGGCGATCAAGAGCTGCTCGATCGTCGCGATGCAGGCCGAGGGCGCCGACATCATGACCATCGAGGGCGTGGCGAAGCCCGATGGCACGCTGCACCCGATGCAGGCGGCATTCAAAGAGAACCATGGCCTGCAGTGCGGCTTCTGCACCCCGGGCATGGTGATGAACGCGCTCGACTTCGCGAAGAGCCACCCCAACCCGAGCGAGCAGGAAGTCCGCGAGGCGCTGGAAGGCAACCTCTGCCGCTGCACCGGCTATCACAACATCGTGAAAAGCATCATGGCCGGCGCGAAGGCCATGAATGGAAAAATCTAAACTGCAGGGAGGCTCATCGTGAACGCCCCTCTTATCGGCGCGCGCGTTGCGCGCAAGGAAGATTACCGTTTCCTCACCGGCGCGGGCCAGTACACCGACGACGTCCAGATCGCGAACCAGACCCATGCGGCTTTCGTGCGCTCGCCGCATGCGCACGCGAAGATTCGAAAAATTTCCATTGAGAAGGCGAAAAAATCCCCCGGGGTTGTCGGCATCTTCACCGGCGCCGATCTCGCCAACGCGAAGGTCGGCGGCCTGCCCTGCGGCTGGCTGATCACCGACGTCAACGGCCAGCCGATGAAGGAGCCGCCGCACCCCTGCCTCGCGCAGGGCAAGGCGCGCCATGTCGGCGACCAGGTCGCGGTGGTGATCGCCGAGACGCTGGCGCAGGCGAAGGACGCCGCGGAGCTCGTCGACGTGGACTATGAAGTGCTGCCTTCCAATACCGAAGCGAGCAAGGCCAGGAAAGCCCCGCAGATCCACGACGGCGTGGCGGACAACACCTGCTACGTCTGGGCGCTCGGCGACAAGGCGGCCTGCGACGCCGCCTTCGCCAAGGCGGCGCACGTCACCAAGCTCGAGTTCGTCAACAACCGGCTGATCCCGAACGCCATCGAGCCGCGCGCAGCAATCGGCGCGTACTCCCGGGCTGACGATTCCTACACCTTGCACGTCGCGAGCCAGAACCCGCACGTCGAGCGCCTGCTGATGACCGCCTTCGTGCTCGGCCTGCCCGAGCATAAGGTGCGCGTCGTCGCGCCCGACGTCGGCGGCGGCTTCGGCTCGAAGATCTACCTCTACGCCGAGGACGTGGTGGTCACCTGGGCGGCGAAGCAGCTCAACCGGCCGGTGAAGTGGACCGCCGAGAGAAGCGAGTCCTTCGTCTCGGACGCGCACGGCCGCGACCACGTCACCGTCGCCGAGCTGGCGATGGACAAGGACGGCAAGTTCCTCGCCATGCGGGTCAAGACCACGGCGAACATGGGCGCGTACCTGTCGACCTTCGCCTCCTGCATCCCGACCATCCTCTACGCGACGCTGCTCGCCGGCCAGTACACCACGCCGGTGATCCATTGCGAGGTGACGGCGGTGTTCACCAACACCACGCCGGTCGACGCCTACCGCGGCGCCGGCCGCCCCGAGGCGACCTACGTCGTCGAGCGGCTGGTCGAGACCGCGGCGCGCGAGATGAAGCTCGATCCGGCCGAGATCCGGCGGCGCAATTTCATCCGCACCTTCCCCTACCAGACGCCGGTGGCGCTGCAGTACGACACCGGCGACTATGAGGCGACGCTGAAGGCCGCGCAGCAGCTCGCCGACGTTTCGGGTTTCCCGAAGCGGAAGGAAGAATCCCTCAAGAAAGGCAAGCTGCGCGGCCTCGGCTATGCGGCGTACATCGAGGCCTGCGGCATCGCTCCCTCGGCGGTCGCCGGCTCGCTCGGCGCGCGCGCCGGCCTGTTCGAGGCGGGCGAGGTCCGCGTCCACCCGACCGGCAGCGTGACGGTGTTCACCGGCTCGCATTCGCACGGCCAGGGCCACGAGACCACCTTCGCGCAGGTGGTCGCCGATCGCCTCGGCATCCCGATCGAGAACGTCGACATCGTGCACGGCGACACCTCGAAAGTCCTGTTCGGCATGGGCACCTACGGCTCGCGCTCCATCGCGGTCGGCGGCACGGCGATCGTCAAGGCGCTCGACAAGGTCATCGCCAAGGGCAGGAAGATCGCCGCCCACCTGCTCGAGGCGTCGGAAGCCGACATCGAGTACGACCGGGGCGAGTTCAAGGTCGCGGGCACCGACAAGAAGAAGATGTTCGGGGAGGTGGCGTTCGCGGCCTACGTGCCGCACAACTACCCGCACGACAAGCTCGAGCCCGGGCTGAACGAGAACGCGTTCTACGATCCGGCGAACTTCACCTTCCCCGCCGGCACCTACGTGTGCGAGGTCGAGATCGACCGCGACACCGGCGTGGTGAAGATCGAGCGCTTCACCGCGGTCGACGACTTCGGCAAGATCATCAACCCGATGATCGTCGAAGGCCAGGTGCACGGCGGCCTAGTGCAGGGCATCGGCCAGGCGCTCACCGAGGGCTGCCGGTACGACCTGGAGAACGGCCAGCTGGTCACGGGCTCGTACATGGACTACTGCATGCCGCGCGCCGACGACGTGCCGTCCTTCAAGGTCGACACGCGCGAGACGCCCTGCACGCACAACCCGCTCGGCGTGAAGGGCTGCGGCGAGGCCGGCGCGATCGGCTCGCCCGCGGCGCTCATGAACGCGATTACCGACGCCCTAGGCGTCAAGGACGTGGCGATGCCCGCCACTGCGCAGACCGTGTGGAAACACCTCCAGGAGAAAAGCCATGCACGCGTTTGAATACCATCGGCCGGCGAGCAGCAAGGACGCGCTCGGCCTGGCAGCGAAGAAAAGCGAAGGACGCTACCTTGCCGGCGGCCAGAGCCTGGTGCAGGCGATGAAGCTGCGGCTTTCGTCGCCGACCGACCTCATTGACCTGGGCACCATCAAGGACCTCGCGGGCATCAAGGTATCGGGCAGCGCGGTCGAGATCGGCGCCATGACGCGCCACGCCGACGTCGCCGGGTCGAAGGACGTGCAGAAGGCGATTCCCGCCCTCGCCGCCCTCGCCGGCATCATCGGCGACCGCCAGGTGCGCCACATGGGCACGATCGGCGGCTCGCTCGCCAACAACGATCCGGCGGCCGACTATCCGGCCGCGGTGCTCGGACTGGGCGCGACCATCACCACCAACAAGCGCAAGATCGAGGCCGACAAGTTCTTCAAGGGGCTGTACGAGACGGCGCTCGAGGCCGGCGAGCTGATCACCTCGGTCTCCTTCCCGGTGCCCAAGCGCGCCGCGTACATGAAGTTCAAGAACCCCGCGTCGCGCTTCGCCATCGTCGGCGTGTTCGTCGCCGACTTCGGCGGCAAGGCGCGCGTCGGCGTCACCGGCGCGGGGCCCTCGGCCTTCCGCCAGGCGGAGATGGAAAAGGCTTTGAGCGCGAAGTTCGCGCCCGACGCAGTGGCGGGCATCAAGGTCAAGCCGGAGGGGCTGAACAACGACCTCCACGCCTCGCCCGAATATCGGGCGCACCTGATCACGGTGATGGCGAAGCGCGCCGTGGAGGCCGCGCTGAAATGAGGCGGGTGCTCGTCCTCCTCGCCGCCATGGCATGCGTCCCTGCCGCGACCGCGGCGACGCGGGCGGAGCGCTGCGAGAAGTACAACGAGGAGCTGGTCCGCATCGAGAAGGCGAAGAAGAAAACCGGCAGCGAGGTACGGCTGCACAAGCTGGAAGCGCAGCGGCAGAAAGTCCTCGCCTTCAAGGCGAAGCACCACTGCTAGTGAATACCGCACACTCCTGGCATTAAGGGGGTCGCACGGGTTGCGCGGCCCCCAAGGGAGAATGGCGGGATGTGGTCCTTGAGAGCGCAGGCAGCGGTGACGGCCGGGACGGTGTTCGTCCTGGTCCTGGCGCTGCGCTTCGCCGGCGCGCTGGAGCGCGTCGAGCTCGGCATCTACGACCTGGGGCTGCGCGCGCGGCCGGTGGCGGCGCTCGACGAGCGCTTCGTCATCATCGACGAGACCGAGGACGACCTGAAGCGCTTCGGCCACCCGCTTTCCGACGAGACCCTGGCGCGCGTCGTCGAGCGCGTCGTGGCGCTCAAGCCGCGCGTGATCGGCGTCGACAAGTTCCGCGACATCCCGGTGCCGCCCGGCACCGAAGCGCTCGGGCGGGCGGTCAACGCCAACCGCAACGTGTTCTGGATCTACCAGTTCGGCGGCCACGGCTCGCGCCGCATCACCGCGCCGCAGTGGCTGCAGCGGCCCTCGCAGGCGGCGTTCAACGACGTCCTTCCGGACGCGGGGGGCACGGTCCGCCGCGGGCTGCTCTATCTCGACGACGGCGACCGCCCGCAGCGTTCCCTCGCCCTCGCACTGGCGATGGCCTACCTCGCGCCCGAAGGCATCGGCCCGAAGGCCGACGCCGCCGATCCGGCGCGCATGCGCCTGGGCGCGGCGGCGCTAACGCCGCTCGAGGCCTGGGATGGCGGCTATGCCGGCACCGACGCCGCCGGCTACCAGATGCTGCTCGACTACCGCGGCGCCCCGGCGCCGTTCCCGCGCTTCACGCTCGGCGAGCTGCTCGACGGCAAGGTCGACGCCGCGCGGGTGCGCGACCGCATCGTCATCGTCGGCTCGAGCGCGACCAGCCTCAAGGATTACTTCCAGACGCCGTTCAGCTCGGCGGCGCTGCCTCACATCACCGGCAGCGAGCTGCACGCGCACCAGGCGAGCCAGCTGCTGCGCCTCGCGCAGGGCGACGCCAAGCCGATGCGCACGCTGCCCGAAGCGCTCGAAGTGCTGCTGCTCGCGCTGAGCTGCCTGCTCGGCCTCGCGGCGTGGACCGCGACTCGCGCCGTCAGCCTTGCCGCGCTCGTCGCCGGAGGACTCGCGGTCCTCGCCACTGTCTGGTACGCCGCCGCCGCGACCTCGATCTGGTTCCCGATCCTGCCGCTCCTCCTCGGCTTCGTCGTCACTGCTTCCGCATCGGCCGGCCTGCGCGCGCTGCACGAGACGCGCGAGCGCGCGGCGATGATGGCGATGTTCTCCCGTCACGTCGCGCCGGAGGTGGCGCGCGAGCTCTGGCGGCGCCGCGACGAGATGACCCAGGGCTATGCGCTGCGGCCGCAGCACCTCGACGCCACGGTGCTGTTCGCCGACCTGCACGGCTATTCGCCGGTCGCGGCGCGCCTCGCGCCGGCCGACACGGCGCGCTGGCTGAACGAGTTCATGGCGCCGATGGCCGACATCATCATGGCGCACCGCGGCGTGATCCGGCAGTACGCAGGCGACGCGATCATGGCGGTGTTCGGCGCGCCGATCCCGAGCGAGACGCGCGAGCTCCAGGAGCGCGACGCGCGCACCGCGGTGGCGTGCGCGCGCGAGATGTGCCGCCGCTTCGAGCAGCTGAACGAGGACTGGCGGCGCGCCGGCAAGCCGACCGCCGGCCTGCGCATCGGGCTCTACAGCGGACCGATGGTCGGCTGCAACATCGGCAGCCGGCAGCGGCTCGAATACGCGGTGGTGGGCGACGCGGTCAACGTCGCCGCGCGCCTGCAGGCGCTCGCGCTGCCCGACGGCGACGAGGGCGAGCGCGGCCGGATCCTGCTCGGCGACACGACGCGCGCGCTGCTGCCGGTGCACGAGCCGAGCGAGCGCGTCGGATCCTTCGTGCTCAAGGGGCGCAGCGAAGCCGTGAGCGTGTATCGTATTGTGGGAGGCTGACATGAAGCACTTCTCGCTTTTCCTTGCATCGCTCTGCCTGGCGCTTCCGGTCGGCGCTCAGCAGGCAGACGAGCCCGAATACAACCCGCCCGCCCGCGGCGCGCCTACCGGCCGCGTCGGCGGCGGAACGCGCGGCCTGAGGATCCTGCCGCTCGCGGCGCTCGCGCCCGACCACACCGGACTCACCCTCAGCGCGCAACCGGCGCTGTACTACTTCCTGCCCGCCAGCTCCGGCGTGCGCGTGGCGGTGCGCCTCGCGAACGAGCCCAATGCGCAGCCGCTGCTCGAGAAGGATTTCGCGCCGCCGGCGAAAACCGGCATCCAGCGGCTGGAGCTGAAAGCGCTGGGCGTGACGCTCTCGCCGGGGACCGAATACCGCTGGACGGTGAGCGACTCACGCACCAGCTCGACGGGGATGATTCGCCGCATCGAGCCTTCCCAGGACCTGGCGCGCAAGCTGAACGGCGTTCCCGCCGGCCGCAGCCGCTACACCCTGCTCGCGCGCGAAGGGGTGTGGTACGACGCGCTCGACGAGGTGTCGCGCGCCGCGGACGGCGCGAACGCAGTGGCCGGCCGCCATCGTGCCGCGCTCCTCGAGCAGATCGGCCTCAAGGACATCGCGCAGCACGAGCGGCAGCTCTACCAGTAGCCGGCGCGGCTCCTCGCGCTCCTAGAGCGCGGCTCTAGCGCATCTCCGACCGAGACTGCTCGGCTTTCGCCGCGCCGATCGCAGTCTTGACTTGTTTCCTCTCCTCGGGCGGCGGCAGCACCGCCTTCAGGCCGAGCGACTCGAGCCAGAGCTCGCGGCACCAGCCTTTCGAGTGATAGAAGTGCTCGTCTTCCTGGTCCTCGACTTCGTTGTACGCGGCGGTCAGCGCCTTGCCCTCGGCGCCGCCGAGAGCCTTGCCGGCCTGGCCGATCAGCTCCCAGTTGAAATGGTCCTTGAGCTCGGCGATCGTCACGCACTCGCAGGCGACGAGCTGCGCGGCAGCGGGATCGCCGCCCTTGTGCGCCTCTTCCATGTTCCGCAGCAGGCGCATACCCATCTCGCGAACGATGGCTCTCCCGGGGCTTTGCTCCTCGGGATCGAGCTGCAGGGCGGCAAAGACGTCGTGCAGAATCTGCACGTGGGTTTCCGTTTCCTGCTCGTACTTTTCCCACTCTTCCTGCAAGTCTTCGTTCTGCACGCATTGCAGCGCCGTCTGGTAGACCTTGACGCCACCCATCTCGTGCTCGAGAGACTGCAGCAGGAGTTCCTTCAGTTGCTTGGTTTCCATTGCGCCTCCGGGGTTGGTTCCCCGAGGCAGCAATCGGCGTGCCGCTACTCGATCACGCGGTCGGCGGCCTTCAGGACTTCACGGGGGACGGTGAGACCGAGCGCCTTGGCGCTGCGATTGTTGACGATGAGCTCGAAGCGGCCCGCCTGCTCGACCGGGGTCTCGGCCGGCTTGGCGCCGCGCAGGACGCGATCGGCGAGCGACGCGCTGCGGCGCAGTGTGTCGGTGACATCGGGGCCATAAGTGAAGATCGCGCCGGCCTCCGCCCATTCTAGCCGGTGACCGATCAGCGCCACTTTGTTGCGCATCGCCGTGTCGGCGACCTCGCGGCGACGGCCGATGAGCGTCACCGACGGGCTGAGGAACACGGTCTGCACTCCCTCGCGGCGGAAGTTGGCGAGCAGCTTGGCGACGGCCTCGAAGTTGGTGAACTCGGACACCGCGAGCTGCAGGCCCGCAGCGCGCGCCGCGTCTTCGTGCAGGGTACGCTGCCGCGAAGACTCGGTGGCGCGCCGGTCGAGCACCAGGCCGACGCGCGCGATGCCGGGCACCACCTGGCGGACCAGCTGCATCCGGCGCCGCAGGCCGTCGCCCGCGGACTGGTAGGCGCCGGTGGCGTTGCGCGCCGGGGCGCGCAGCGAGGAGACAAGGCCGCTCGCCACCGGATCCGATGCCGAGGTGAAGATGACCGGCACCGAATCGGTTTCCTTCAGCACCGCGAGAGCGATGGCGGCGGTGCTGGCGTAGATCAGGTCGGGGGAGCGGTTCGCGGCGGATTTCGCCAGGCCTTCCATGTACTCGCGGGCGCCGCGGCCGTAGAGGCGCTCATAGTCGATGTTGGTGCCCTCGACCCAGCCGCGCCGGCGCAGCTCGTCGAAGAACGGCTGTCCCGCGGGCTGGTCGTCCTCTTCCTCGCCCGGGAAAAGCGCGACCACTGCCATCCTGCGCGCCTGAGCCCATGCGAAAGGCGGCGCGAGCAGCGCGCCGCCCAGCCCTGCCAGGAAGATTCTTCTCGACGCCATTCCTGGGCCAACTATATTCCCCCTCGTCGAACCGGGCTAGCGGCACGCTCGCGAATGCCCGAAAATGCACGTTTTCGCCTCCCACCCATGCCCCAGCCGCTGCCGAAGTCGATCGATCAAACACAGGCGCTGCTCGCCGCCGGCGAGTACGTCGCCGACCGCAGCCTGGCGACCTCGCTGTTCCTCGCCCTGGCGATGCGCCGGCCGCTGTTCCTCGAGGGCGAGGCGGGCGTGGGCAAGACCGAGATCGCCAAGGTGATCGCCGACGGCCTCGGCCGCGAGCTGATCCGCCTGCAGTGCTACGAGGGCCTCGACATCGGCCAGGCCGCGTACGAGTGGAACTACCCGCGGCAGATGATCGAGATCAGGCTCGCCGAAGCGGCGGGCGAGAAGAGCAAGGAGCGGCTCGCCGCCGACATCTACTCGGAGAAATTCCTCGTCAAGCGGGCGCTGGCCAGGGCGCTGGAAGGCTCCGGCCAGGGAACGGCGCCGGTGCTGCTGATCGACGAGCTCGACCGTACCGACGAGCCGTTCGAGGCCTACCTGCTGGAGGTGCTCTCCGACTGGCAGATCACCATCCCGGAGATCGGCACGCTGCGCGCCGCCGAGCCGCCGGTGGTGGTGATCACCTCCAACCGCACGCGCGAGATCCACGACGCGGTGAAGAGGCGCTGCTTCTACCACTGGGTCGATTACCCCGACGCGCGGCGCGAGCTCGAGATCCTCACCCGCAAGGCGCCCGGCGCCGCGGCCTCGCTCTCGCGCGAAGTGGTCGCGTTCGTGCAACAGCTGCGCAAGAGCGATCTCTTCAAGCTGCCCGGCGTCGCCGAGACCATCGACTGGGCGAACTGCCTGGTGGCGCTCGACCGCGTCACACTCGACCCGGAAACGGTGAACAACACCCTCGGCGTGCTGCTCAAGTACCGCGACGACCTGGAGCGCATCGCCGGCGACGAAGCGGCGCGGCTGGTGACCGAGGCGAAAGCGGCGGCCGCGGCTTGATCCGGGTGGAAACGGCGGGAAAGCTCGCCGAAAACGTGATGCATTTCGCCCGGCTGCTGCGCGCCGCCGGGCTGCGCGTCGGGCCCGACCGGGTCATCGACTGCGTCAAGGCGCTGGAGATCGCGGGTTCCCAGCATCGCGAGGACTGGTACTGGACGATGTCCGCAGTCCTCCTCTCGAAGCAGGAGCACCGGCCGATCTTCGATCAGGCCTTCAACGTCTTCTGGCGCGATCCGAAGCTCACCGAGAAGATGATGTCGCTGCTCCTGCCGAAGGCGCATGGCCGCGCCGCCAAGCCCGAGCAGCAGCAGAGCCAGCGCCTGACCGACGCTCTCTATTCGCAGAAGAAGCCGGAAGAGCTGCAGGCCGAGAAGAAGGAGTTCGAGGCGCGCCTGACCTTCTCCTCGCGCGAGGTTCTCTCGCGCATGGACTTCGACACCATGTCGGCCGCCGAACTCACGCAGGCCAAGCAGATGCTCTCCCAGCTTCGCCTGCCCTTGCCGGTGATCAAGACGAGGCGTTTCCAGGTTCATCCTGCGGGGATTCGCATCGACCTGAGAAAGACCCTGAAAGAGAGCCTGCGGGAGGGCGGCGACGTCATTCCGCTGGTGCGCGCGGCGCCGGCCGAGCTGCACCCGCCGCTGGTGGTGCTGTGCGACATCTCGGGCTCGATGAACCCGTACTCGCGCATGTTCCTGCACTTCCTGCACGCCATCACCAACGACCGCGACCGCGTCACGGTGTTCGTGTTCGGCACGCGCCTCACCAACATCACGCGCGCGCTGCGCCACCGCGACGTCGACGTGGCGATGGCCAAGGTGGCCGAGGCGATCCAGGACTGGTCGGGCGGCACGCGCATCGGCCACTCGCTGCGCGAGTTCAACTGGCGCTGGTCGCGCCGCGTGCTCGGCCAGAACGCCTGCGTGCTGCTCGTTTCCGACGGCCTCGACCGCGAGGCCGGCGAAGGCCTCGGCGAGGAGATGGAGCGCCTCGCCAAGTCGTGCCGCTACCTGGTGTGGCTGAACCCGCTGCTGCGCTACGACAAGTTCGAAGCGCGTCCCGCCGGCGTGCGCGCCATGCTGCCGCACGTCGATCTCTTCCTGCCGGTGCATAATCTGAAGAGCCTCGTCGACCTCGCCCGCACCTTGAACGGACCCCTCACCCGAAACAGCCAGGAGAAGCGCGCATGGAGATGAGCGGCGAGCAGCTGATTCCCGCCTCGCAGCAGGCGGTGTGGAATGCGCTCAACGATCCCGATGCCCTCAAGGCCTGCGTGCCGGGCTGCGAGTCGATCACGCCGACCGGCGACAACGAGTACCAGGTGCTGATGGTGGCGCGCGTCGGCCCGGTGAGCGCCAAGTTCAAGGGCAAGCTCACCCTCTCCGACATCAAGCCGCCGCACTCGTACGCCCTCTCCTTCGAGGGCCAGGGCGGGCCGGCCGGGTTCGCCAAGGGCGGCGCGCAGGTCCGGCTCTCGACCGAGGGCACGACCACCAAGCTCGCCTACGACGTCAAGGCGAGCGTCGGCGGCAAGCTGGCCCAGATCGGCTCGCGCCTGATCGACGCCGCGGCGAAGAAGGTCGCCGACGATTTTTTCCGCAACTTCAACGAGCGCATGTCCGCCGCGGAGCCGGACCCCGAGCAGACGGTCGTCAGCCATCACAAGAAGATGGACCAGAAGCACGACGACCACGACGACGACCACGGCCACAAGGCCGCGCCGATCGCGCGCGACCCGGACCTGCCCGATGTCTCGCCGACCACGCTGGGCTTCTTCGCCGCCGGCACGCTGGTAATTTTCGTCGTCGCCCTCGTTTCCCTGTTCGGCTAGGCATGGGCGTCGTCGCGCGCATGGACCGGGCGGTGAATGGCTTCGTCGCCCGCTGCGGCTGGTTTCACGAGCCGATGACGCGCGGCCGCGCACGCATGTTCGCCCTGCAGCACCGCCTGAATACCCGCCAGCGCAATTCGGTGCTGAAGCTCAAGGTCGCCACCAACTGCGACGACTGGGAGACGCGCATCCGCATCATCCGCGCCTGCAGCGAGGAGGTGATCGCCGACCACGAGCACGGCGGCGGCCGGCCGCACTGGGCCATCCTCGAAGATCTCGGCGTGCGGATCGGGATTCCCCGAAAGCAGATCCAGAACGCGCAACCCCTGCCCTCGACCCGGCTGGCCTGGGCGGCCTGGGAGGGCCTGATGGCGAACCGGCACTGGCTGGAGGGCATCGTCGCCAACACCTGCGCCGAGCGCGTCAACGTGCCCGGCTACGGCAACGGCGCGCTCCGCAAGCTCGGCTGGTTCGGCCTCGAGCGCCGCCGGTGGAAGAAGCTGTTCGGACTAAAAGATCAAGAATTGGAGTTTTTCGAGCTCCACACCGAGGCGGACATCGTGCATTCCGACACCGGCTGGCGGGCAGTCGAGAAGTTTGCCCGCAAGCTCGGCCTGGAGGATGCGGCGGTTGCGGCCTGCGAGCGCAATCTGCACGTCTGGGAGCACTACCTCAACGGCATAGCCGCTGCCGGGGACGCGCGGCGCCGCTAGAATCGGGGCGATGACGCCCCTGCGACGCCGCGCCGCGATCCTCTACGCCGAGCTGCGCAACTTCACGCGCCTCTCGGAAGTGCTCGAGCCGGCCAAGGTGCTGACCCTCGCCAACGACTTCTTCACCCTGGCGGCGAAGGCCGTGGTCGCGGAGCGCGGCGACGTGCTCTCGGTGCATAACGACGCGCTGCTCGCCGCCTTTCACTCGGAAGGCCGGGAGTGCGCGGACTGGGCGCTGAAGGCCGCGCAGGTGGTGCAGCGCGACTTCGGCACGCTCGGCGAGCGCTGGAAAACCGAGTACGGCCTGCCGGCGGCGGTCGGGCTCGGCGTGCACCTCGGCGAGGCGGTGTTCGGCATGGCCGGCCCGCTCGGCAAGCAGCAGTTCGTCGCCCTCGGCGACTGCGTCAGCATCGCCGAGCGCCTGGTGCATCGCGCCCGCACCGGCGAGATCGTGCTCTCCCTCGACGTCATGAAGGCGCTCGGCCCGGCGGTGCAGACGCTCGGCGCGCAGGAGCTGCCGGCGCTCGAGCTCTCGAACCGGCCGCCGCTGCCGATCTACGGCCTGGTGCTCGAGACGCGACTCGACTTTACCTAGAAGACTCCCGGATCGCTTCCACCAGCGCCTCGGGCGGATGCGCGCCCGAGACCGCGACTTTGCGCGCGAAGATGAAGGTCGGCACGCCGGAAATCCCCAGCTCGCGCATCTGCTGGTCGAGCGCAACGACTTGCGTCGCGGTTTCTCGACGGGGCCAGCCGGACACGCTGCAGCGGTGTGCGATTGCAGCAAGGGTTTCGGTGTCACCGATATCCTGCGCGTCCTCGAAGTAGGCGCGGAACAGCGCGTCCACCACCGCGTCGCCGCGACCCTGCTCCTGCGCTAGTCCAACCAGCGTATGGGCAGCGACGGTATTAGGTGTGCGTTCGATCCTGTCAAATGCGAACTCGATGCCTTCGCTCTTTCCTTCCCTCGCCACGCGCGCATCAAGCTCGCGCGAGCGCTCGACAGAGCCGAACTTCGCCGCGCGGTACGCGGCACGGGGCATTCCCTCGGGCGGCATGCCCGGGTTGAGCTGGAACGGAAGCCAGCGGATCTCGGTGCTCACCTCGCCCTCGAGCGCCGCGAGAGCTTTCCCGAGGCGACGCTTGCCGATGTAGCACCACGGGCAGATCACATCCGAAACCACTTCGATGGTCAACGGAGCACTCATCGCCCCAAGTGTAGCCAGGAATCCCGTGTCGCGCCGATTCAGCATCTGCTTCGCCGTCATCGCCGGCATCGCTTCCGCGCTGCTGCAGCTCAAGGAACTGCCGCTGTTCACCGAGTCGATCGAGCAGCGCCTGGTGTTCGATCCGATCCCCGCCGATCTCGAGCTGCTCAGGGCCATCCCGGCGCACGCGCCGGGCGTCGAGGAAGTGCAGCTCGCGATGCCCGACGGGGTGGTGCTGCACGGCTGGCTGAAGCGGCCGGACCGCCTGCGACCCGGCGAGCGCTACCCGCTGGTGATCGTCTACGGCGGCGTGCGGCGCGAGATCTCGGAGTTCGTCCAGGAGGCGCGCGGGCCCGGGCGCTGGGGCTGGCTGATGGTCAACTACCGCGGCTTCGGCCTCTCGGGCGGCGTGCCGACCGAGCGCGCCGTGCTCGAGGACTCGAAGCGCGTCTACGACTGGGCCGCGGCGCAGCCCGACGTCGACGCCGCCAACATCGTCCTGCTCGGACGCAGCCTCGGCTCCTACGTGGCGGTGACCGTGGCCGCGGCGCGGCGCGCGCGCGCCGCGATCCTGGCGACGCCGTTCGACAGCGCCGTCGCCCTGGGCGAAAAGCGCTTCCCGCACCTGCCGGTGCGCTGGCTGATCGGCGACCGCTTCGATCCCGCGGCGCTTGCGCCGGCGGTCTCGGTGCCGGCGCTGTTCGTGCTCGCCGAGAACGACGAGATCACGCCGGTCGAGAACGGCCGCGCGCTGGCGAAGAAGTGGGGCGGCCTGAAGGAGCTGGTGCTGCTGCAGGGCGCGACCCACTCGGGAATCGAGTCGCGCGAGGAGTTCTGGGGCTCGGTCGGCAACTTCCTGAAGAGTATTTCCTCGCCGGCGCTTACGGTTTCCGCGGTGGTACCGTCCAGAGGTAGATAGTCCGGCCGTTCAGCTCGACGCGCTTCTCGGGCTTCCAGGTCCCCATGTCGAACTGGTGCGAGATGATGCGCGAGCCGGGCTTCAGCTCGGCCAGCAGCTTCGGCCGCAGCTTGACGTTGAGGTCGGGCAGCAGATACAGCGTCACCACCGTCGCATCGCCGAGCCGGGCGCGGAACATGTCCTCGTTGCGGAACTCGACCAGCTTGGCGACGCCGTTCTTCTTCGCGTTTTCCTTCGCCTCCTCGATGCGCGTCGGGTCGATGTCGATCCCCACCGCGCGGATGCCGAACTTCTTCGCCGCGGTGACCGGGATGCGGCCGTCGCCCGAGCCGAGGTCGTAGAGCACGTCGCCCTTCTTCACCCCCGCGAGCTTGAGCATCTCGTCGACCACCTCGTAGGGGGTCGGCACGTAGATGACGTCGGGCGCCTGCGTGCGCGCCGCCGTCTGCGCCGACGCAGCCCCGGCGAAAAACATCGTGGCCAGAAGCAGCAGCCTCGCTCGCATCTCAGTCCCCCGCAATGGTCATGTTGTCGATCAGGATCGAGCCGGTCGAGCGGCCGCTGCGCACCAGCACATCGGCGCCGACCGCGGCCACGCCGCGGAACATGTCGCGCAGATTGCCGGCGATGGTGATTTCCTCGACCGGGTAGCGGATCTCGCCGCCCTCGACCCAGTAGCCCGCCGCGCCGCGCGAGTAGTCGCCGGTGACGAGGTTCACGCCGTGGCCGAGCAGCTCGGTGACCAGCAGGCCGGTCCCCATTTCGCGCAGCAGGCCGCGGAAATCATGCTTGCCCGGGCGCACCACCAGGTTGTGATGGCCGCCGGCGTTGCCGGTCGTTTTCATGCCGAGCTTGCGCGCCGAGTAGCTGCCGAGGAAATAGCCTTCGAGCACGCCGTCGCGCACGATGATCCGCTTGCGCGTCGCCACGCCCTCCTCGTCGAAAGCGCTGCTCGACATGCCGCGCGGCTCATGCGGCTGCTCCTCGATGCGCACCTTGGGCGAGAGAACCTGCTTGCCCAGGCTGTCGACGAGAAAGGAAGTCTTCCGGTAGAGGCTGCCGCCGCTCACCGCGCCCACCAGGTGGCCGAAGAACTGGATCGCCACCGGCGCCTCGAACAGCACCGGCGCCTGCCGGGTGCTGATCTTGCGCGCGCCGAGGCGCGCCGCGGTGCGCTCGCCGGCGTAGCGGCCAAGCCGCTCGGGATCGGCGAGCTGCGACGGCACGCGCGAGGCGCTGTACCAGTCGTCCCGCTGCATCAGTCCCTTCTCCTCGGCGATCACCGCGCACGAGAGCCAGTGGCGCGAGCTGGGATAGCCGCCCATGAAGCCGAGGCTGTTCGCGAACACGAACTGGGAATGCTGCCGCGAGACGCTCGCGCCCTCCGAGTTGCGGATCTTCTTCGACACCGCGAACGCCGCCGCCTCGCAGCGGCGCGCGATCTCGACCGCCTCCTCGGCGGCGAGGCCCCACGGATGGAAAAGGTCGAGGTCCGGCACGTCGCGCGCCAGCAGCTCGGCGTCGGGCAGGCCGGCGCAGTCGTCCTCGGCGGTGTGGCGCGCGATCGCCACGGCGGCGTCGACCGTCTGCTCGAGCGCCGCGCGCGCGAGGTCCGAGGTGCTGGCGTGGCCGCGGCGGATTTTCGGCCGCTCGCCGAAATACACCGACACGCCGAGCGAGCGGTCGCGGTTGTGCTCGATGGTGTCGGTCTTGCCCTTGCGCACCGTGACGCTGAGGCCGTGCGCCTCCGACACGTCGCAGTCGCAGCCACTCGCGCCGGCGCGCTTGGCGCGCTCGAGCACCGCCCGCGCGAGGCTTTCCAGCTCGGCACGGTCGCAGGTGAAGCCGGGGTGCCGAGCTTCGGGTCGCCTCGTCATGTGCCGCGCTATGATACCGGGCGATGGATGACGGAGTCGTCAGCAAAACGAAACGCAAGCAGGAAATGACTGCGCTGCAGTCGCTCGGCGCCAGGCTCGTCGACCTGCCGGAATCCCAGATTGCGGAACTGCCGATGGAAGAAAAGCTGCGCGAGGCGCTGCTCGAGGCGAAACGGATCACGAGCCACGAAGCGAAGCGCCGCCAGATGCAATACGTCGGCAAGCTGATGCGCGGCATCGATCCCGAGCCGTTGCGCGAGCGCCTCGAGGCGATCACCGGCCACTCGGCGCGGGCGGCGGCCCAGCACCGGCGGCTCGAAGCCTGGCGCGTGCGCCTGCTCGCCGACGACGGGGCGCTCACCGCCTTCGCCGCCGAGCATCCGGACGCCGACCTGCAGGCCCTGCGCACGCTGATCCGCAACGCGCGCAAGGAACAGAAGCAAGCGAAGCCGCCTCGCGCCTATCGCGAGCTTTTCCGGCTGATCAAGGAATGCTCCACATAGTGGATAAATGCTCGAACTGACACCCCTCCTTCAGGCCGACATCACGCTTGCGCCGGCGCA
>DATNCP010000045.1:0-26904 GCA_035607175.1 Burkholderiales bacterium | reverse complement strand
AGGCGAGCCGCAGGCAGGGAAAGCGCTGGTGGTCGGGCTTTTCAAATGTGAGGCTCTTGATCGCGGCCAGATCGAGCGAGCGTGCGCCGGACTCGATGCGCTGCGGATGCGCGAGCGCGTTGGCGATCGGCACGCGCATGTCCGGATTGGAGAGCTGGGCGATGACCGAGCCATCCGCGTATTCCACGAGCGAATGCACGATGCTCTGCGGATGGATCAGCACCTCGATGCGGGACGGATCGACGTCGAAGAGCCAGCGCGCCTCGATGACCTCGAGGCCCTTGTTCATCATCGTCGCCGAGTCGACCGAGATCTTGCGCCCCATGACCCAGTTCGGGTGCGCGCAGGCCTGGTCGGGGGTCACCGCCGCCAGCGCTTCGAGGGGCGCGGTGCGGAACGGCCCGCCCGAGGCGGTGAGAACGATCTTGCGGACCGCCATGCGGTCCGAGAAGCACTGGAAGACCGCGTTGTGCTCGCTGTCGATCGGCAGCAACTCGGCGCCGGAGCGCTTCGCCGCCTCGATGACGAGCGGCCCGCTCATGACGAGCGCTTCCTTGTTGGCGAGCAGCACCCGCTTGCCGGCCCGCGCCGCGGCCAGGGTCGAGGGCAGCCCCGCCGCGCCGACGATCGCCGCCATCACGACCTTGCAATCGGCGTGGGCGGCGATTTCGTCGAGCGCCTTCGCGCCGAACAGGAGCTCGGTGCGCTCTTTTGAAAATTCTCTCCTGAGACCGGAGTTCTCCTGGGTTCCCGAAAGAACCGCGTAGCGGGGCTTGTGGATGCGGCACAGCTTCAAGAGCGCATCCGCGGACCGGTTCGCAGTCAACGCGAAGACCTGGTAGCGATCGGGATGGCGCGCAGCCACGTCGAGCGTGCTCGCACCCACCGATCCGGTTGCGCCAAGGACGGCGAGATTCACGCCAGCGCCCTCAGGTAGGGCCACAGCAGCGCCGCTGCCGGCAGCGCTGCGGTCGCGCTGTCGATGCGATCGAGTACCCCGCCGTGGCCGGGCAGAAGCGTGCCGCTGTCCTTGACTGCGGCCTGCCGCTTGACGGCCGATTCGAACAGGTCACCCACGATGCTGAGCACGGCGAGCAGTGCCGCGGCGAGGAGATACGGCACCCAGAAAAGCCCCTCGAAGAAAGTTCCGCAGATGATAGCGTAGACGAGCGCGCCGGCCGTTCCGCCGATCGCTCCTTCCCAGGTCTTGCCGGGACTGATTTCCGGCGCCAGCTTGTGCCGCCCCCAGGCGCGGCCGACAAAGTACGCCGCGGTATCGGCGATCCACACGAACAGCAGCACGAGCAGGACTTCCAGCGGCTCCATGATCGCGAAGGCGAGCGCGGCGGGAAGGACCACCAGGAAACCCGCGACGCCGAGCCCACGCGCCCGCACGCCGCGCCACAGCCACAGCGGCGCGGCGACGACCCAGAACAGGCAGGCGAGGATCAGGCACCAGTGCCTGATCTCCAGACGGGCGAGCACGACCTGCATGTAGAGGAAAAGCAGCACGAAGCCGCAAGCCATCGCGCCGGCGTAGATCCATGCGGCGGCCCCCGCCGGGCGGCACAAGCGCCCCCACTCGAAGCCCGCCAGCGCGACGATCGCCACGACCAGCGCCGCGAACCACGGCCGCGGGAGAAAAAACAGCGCCGCAAGCAGCACGGCGATCAGGGCCGCGGCTGTCGCTACGCGCGCCGCCAACCCGCCTTTCAGGCGACCTCGGCCCGCTTCGCCTGCGCGACCTGGTCGCTGGTGCGCCCGAAGCGGCGTTCGCGGCCGCGGTAGGAGACGATCGCCGCGTCGAGCGCCGCGGCGTCGAAGTCGGGCCACAGCGTGTCGGTGAAATAGAACTCGCTGTAGGCGAGCTGCCAGAGCAGGAAGTTGCTGATCCGCTGCTCGCCGCCGGTGCGGATGAAGAGGTCGGGCTCCGGCGCGTAGCTCATCGCCAGGTACGGCGAGAGCTTCTCCTCCTGGATCTCCTTCACGTCCGGGTTTTCCCTGATGAACCGGTTCACCGCCTGCAGGATGTCCCAGCGGCCGCCGTAGTTCGCCGCAATGGTGAGCGTCAGCCGCTGATTGGCCGCGGTGTGCTGCTCCGCCTGCTCGATCAGGCCGTGAATCTTCGGGCCGAAGCGCTGCGTGTCGCCGACCACCTTCAGGCGCACGCCGTTCTTGTGCAGCTTCTCCACCTCGTTCGAGAGCGCCGCCTGGAAGAGCTGCATCAGCAGCGTCACCTCCTCCGCCGGCCGGCGCCAGTTCTCGGAGCTGAAGGCGAACAGCGTCAGGTAGCCGATGCCGCGGTCGATGCAGGCGGTCACGGCGTCGCGCACCGACTCGACGCCGCGCCGATGGCCGATGATGCGCGGCAGCAGCTGGCGCTTCGCCCAGCGGCCGTTGCCGTCCATGATGATGGCGACGTGGCGCGGCGTGTCGCCGTGCCCGGGAACCTCCTTGGTGGAGCTGGCGTGGCTCATAGCGCCATCAGCTCCTTTTCCTTCTCCTGCAGCAGGCGGTCGATTTCGCCGATGTGCTTGTCGGTCATCTTCTGCATCTCGTCGAGCGCGCGGCGCTCGTCGTTCTCCGACACTTCGTGCTTCTTCAGCCCGTCCTTGAGGTGCTGGATGGCGTCGCGCCGCTGGTTGCGCACCGCGACGCGGGCGTTTTCGGCCTCGTGCTTCACGACCTTGACGAGCTCCTTGCGCCGCTCCTCGGTCAGCGAGGGCATGGGCAGGCGGATCGTGTCGCCGCTCGTGGAGGGGTTGAGGCCGAGGTCCGACTCGCGGATGCCCTTCTCGATGGTCGGGATGAGCTTCTTCTCGAAGGGCGTGACGCCGATGGTGCGGGCGTCGAGCAGGATGATCTTGGCGACCTGGTTGATCGGCGTCGGCGTGCCGTAGTAGTCGACCACCACGTGGTCGAGCAGGCCGGTATGCGCGCGGCCGGTGCGGACCTTGCCGAGGTCGCCCTTGAAGGCCTGCACGCTCTTGTCCATCTTCTGCTCGGTGCTCTTTTTGAGATCGGCGATTACCAGGGCCATAGCCACCCCATCATACGTGAACGAGCGTGCCCTCGTCCTCGCCGAGGATGACGCGACGCAGGGCGTCCTTCTTGAAAATGCTGAAGACGTTGATCGGCAGCTTCTGGTCGCGGCACAGCGTCAGCGCAGTGGCGTCCATGACCTTGAGGTTGCGCGCGATCGCCTCGTCGAAGCTGATCCTGGCGTAGCGCGTCGCGCGCGGGTCGCGCTTCGGATCGGCGGTGTAGACGCCGTCCACCTTGGTCGCCTTGAGCACGATCTCGGCGCCCATCTCGCTGCCGCGCAGCGCGGCCGCCGTGTCGGTGGTGAAGAAGGGGTTGCCGGTGCCGGCAGCGAAGATCACCACCTTGCCCTCCTCCAGGTAGCGGATCGCCTTGCCGCGGATGTAGGGCTCGACCACCTGCTCGATGTTGAGAGCCGACTGCACGCGGCTCGCGACGCCGGCGCGGCGCATCGCATCCTGCAGCGCCAGCGCGTTCATCACCGTGGCGAGCATGCCCATGTAGTCGGCGGTGGCGCGGTCCATGCCGGCGGTGCCCGGCGAAACGCCGCGGAAGATGTTGCCGCCGCCGATCACGACGCCGATCTCGACGCCGAGGCGCGAGACCTGCGCGACCTCGGCGACGATCGCTTCGATGGTCTGCCGGTTGACGCCGAAAGGATCCTCGCCCATCAGGGCCTCCCCCGACAGCTTCAGCAGAATCCTTTTGTATTTGGGCGTCAATGCCGGCGTCGTCAGTGGCTGGGCTGCGCTTTCTCGATCCCTTCGCCGACGACGAGGAAGGAATAGCCGTTCACCTTCGCCTTCTTCGCGTTCAGCATCTTCTCGATGGTCTGCTTGTCGTCCTTGATGAACGGCTGGCCCATCAGGGTGATCTCGGCGAGGAACTTGTTGAGCGAGCCTTCGATCATTTTCGCGACGATCTCGGGCGGCTTGCCCGACTCCTTCGCGCGCGCCTCCTGGATCTTTCTTTCCTGGGCCACGACGTCCTGGGGCACCTCGCCCTTGGCCAGGTGCCGCGGCCTGGCGAAGGCGATGTGCATCGCCACGTCCTTGCCGATCTCCTCGCCGCCGTCGTAGTCGACGAGCACGCCGATCTTGGCGCCGGCATGCACGTAGAGCGCCAGCTTGCCTTTTGCCTGCACGCGCTTGAAGCGGCGGATGGTGATGTTCTCGCCGATCTTCTGCACCAGCTTCTGCCGCTTGTCCTCCTCGGCGGCGCCGGGATCGCGCGTGGCGACGACTTCCGCGATGGACCTGGCAAACGCCAGGAAGTCCTCGTTGCGGGCGACGAAATCAGTCTCGCAGTTCACTTCGACCAGCGCGCCCAGCTTCGCATCCGCGGCGATGAAGGATCCGATCACGCCCTCGGCCGCGACGCGGCTCGCGGCCTTGCTCGCCTTGGCGCCGCTCTTGATGCGCAGCAGCTCCTCGGCTTTCTTGAGGTCGCCGCCCGCCTCCGTCAGCGCCTTCTTGCACTCCATCATTCCAAGGCCGGTGAGTTCGCGGAGTTCCTTCACCAGCGCTGCACTGATTTCTGCCATTTCTCTTCCTAGGGTTGAAAAAAAGGGGCGCGAGGCCCCTTTGTCTGGTTCTTGCGGGCCAATCTATTTCTCTCCTGCATCCTCTTCCACCTCGACGAACTCGTCGCGCGAGGCCGAGACCACCTCCTCCAGCGACTGGGTGCGTCCCTCGAGGACCGCGTCGGCGACGCCGCGCGCATAGAGCCGGATCGCCCGGCTGGAATCGTCGTTCCCCGGGATCACGTAGCTGATGCCCTCCGGGTTGTGGTTGGTGTCGACCACGCCGATCACCGGCACGCCGAGCTTGTTGGCCTCGGCGACGGCGCCCTTCTGGTAGCCGACGTCGATGACGAACAGCGCATCGGGCAGCGCCGACAGTTCCTTGATGCCGCCCAGCGAGCGCTGCAGCTTGGCGAGCTCGCGGGTCAGGCCGAGCGCCTCCTTCTTCGAGATGCGCTCGAAGCTGCCGTCCTGCTGCATCGCTTCCATTTCCTTCAGGCGCTTGATCGACTGCTTCACGGTCTTGAAGTTGGTCAGCATGCCGCCGAGCCAGCGGTGCTCGACGAACGGGCTGGCGCAGCGCAGGGCTTCCTCGCGCAGGATGTCGCGCGCCTGGCGCTTGGTGCCGACGAACAGGATCGTGCCCCGGTTGGCGGTGAGCTGGCGCACGAATTTCAGCGCGTCCTGGTACATCGCCAGGGTCTTTTCCAGGTTGATGATGTGAATCTTGTTGCGGTGGCCGAAGATGAACGGCGCCATCTTCGGGTTCCAGTAGCGGGTCTGGTGCCCGAAATGGACGCCCGCCTCCAGCATTTGACGCATCGTCACTGACACTTGCTTCTCCTTGGGGGTTGGTCTGCGGCGGTTTCAGCCCCATCTACGATGAGGACCCTTTGCGAAAGCGCCGGAAGATTTGAGCCCAAAATTCTAGCATAATCAGACGAATGCCCGTTGTCCTGAAGAGCTCCGAAGAACTGGAGCGCATGCGCATTTCCGGCCGCCTCGCTTCCGAGGTGCTGGATTTCATCGCCCCGCACGTCAAGGCGGGCGTCACGACGGGCAGGCTGAACGACCTTTGCCACGAGTACATGGTGAAGGTGCAGGGAACCGTGCCGGCGCCCCTGAACTACGCCCCGCCGGGCTACAAGCCCTTCCCCAAGTCGATCTGCACGTCGGTCAACCATCAGGTCTGCCACGGCGTCCCGGGCGAGCGGGTGCTGAAGGCGAGCGACATCGTCAATATCGACATCACCGTGATCAAGGACGGCTACCACGGCGACTGCAGCCGGATGTTCTACGTCGGCGAGCCGACCATCCAGGCGAAGCGCCTGGTCGACGTCACCTTCGAGTGCATGTGGCTCGGCATCCGGCAGGTGCGCCCGGGCGCGCGCCTTGGCGATGTCGGCGCGGCGATCCAGGCGCACGCCGAGAAACATGGCTACTCGGTGGTGCGCGAATTCTGCGGCCACGGCATCGGCCGCAAATTCCACGAGGAGCCGCAGGTCCTGCACTACGGCAAGCCGGGCGCCGGGCTCGCGCTCGAGGCCGGAATGACCTTCACGGTCGAGCCGATGATCAACGCCGGCAAGGCCGCCATCCGCGAGCTCGCCGACGGCTGGACGATCGTCACCAAGGACCACAGCCTGTCCGCGCAGTGGGAGCACACGGTGGCCGTGACGCCCTCCGGTTTCGAGGTGCTGACCACCTCCGCCGGCGCCCCGCCACCGCCGTGAGCGCGGCGCTGCGCGAATCGGTCGTCGAAGCACGCCAGGCGCTGCGCGCCGCGTACCTCAAGGATCCCAAGCCGCGCCGGATGCTCCGCGAGCATGCCGAGCTCATCGACCGGACGGTGCGCAAGCTGTGGGACGACGCCGGCGTGCCGCGCGCTGCGGCGCTGGTCGCCACCGGCGGCTACGGGCGCGGCGAGCTCTATCCGTGCTCCGACATCGATCTGCTGGTCCTGCTCGCCGCCGAGCCGAGCGAGGCCGAGCAGGCGGCGCTGGAGCGCCTGATCGGCATCATGTGGGACATCGGCCTGGAAATCGGCCACAGCGTGCGCACCGTCGAGGGTTGCGTCGAGGCGGCGGCAGGCGACGTCACCATCGCGACCGCTCTGCTCGAGGCGCGCCATCTCGCCGGCAGCAAGGCGCTGCATCGCAGGCTCGCGAAGGAGCTGGCGGCGCGGCGCGACGCGACGGCATTCTTCGGCGCGAAAAAGCTCGAGCAGGAGCAGCGCCACGCCAAGCACCAGGACTCGGCCTACGCGCTCGAGCCCAATCTCAAGGAAGCGCCTGGCGGCCTGCGCGACCTGCAGGTCATCCAGTGGATCGCGCGCGCAAGCGGGATCACCGGGGCAATCGGCTCGCGCTGGTCCGACCTGGTCAAGGCCGGGATGATCGAGCCCGGCGAAGCCCGCAGCCTGGCGCGCCACGAAGCGCACCTCCAGGACCTGCGCATCCGCCTGCACTACCTCGCCGGCCGGCGCGAGGACCGCATCGTCTTCGACCTGCAGAACGCCCTCGCCGCCCAGCTCGGTGACGCCGACAGCCCGACGCGGCGGGCCAGCGAAGCGATGATGCAGCGCTACTACCAGACCGCCAAGGGCGTGACGCAGCTCAATACCATCCTGCTGCAGAACCTCGAGGCGCGCCTCGCGCCGCGGCCCGATACGCCGCCGCGCGCGCTGAACGAGCGCTTCGAGGTGCGCAGCGAGCTGCTGCACATCAAGCGCGAAGACAGCTTCCGGCGCGAGCCGACGGCGATCCTGGAGAGCTTCCTGCTGATGATGCAGCACCAGGAGCTGCGCGGCATGACCGCGCGCACGCTGCGGGCGCTGTGGCGCGCCCGATCCCTGATCAACAATTCCTTCCGCAAGGATCCGGTCGCGCGCCTGCTTTTCCTGCAGATGCTGCAGCAGCCGCGCGGCATCGTGCACGAGTTCCGGCGCATGAACCAGTACGGCATCCTCGGCCTGTACCTGCCGGAGTTCGGCGCCATCGTCGGCCAGATGCAGCACGATCTCTTCCACGTCTACACCGTCGACCAGCACATCCTGATGGTGCTGAGAAATCTGCGCCGCTTCACCATGCCCGAGTTCGCGCACGAGTTTCCCCTGTGCACCGAGCTGATGAGCGGCTTCGAGCGCTCCTGGCTGCTGTACGTCGCAGCCCTCTACCACGACATCGCCAAGGGTCGCGGCGGGGATCACTCGACGCTCGGCGCGCAGGAGGTCAGGTCTTTTTCGAGAAGGCATGGCCTGGCCGCGGACGACCGCGCGCTGGTCGAGTTCCTGGTCGAGAAGCACCTCGCCATGTCGCACGTCGCGCAGAAGCAGGACGTGCACGACCCGGACGTGGTGCGCGCCTTCGCCGAGATGGTGGGCGACGAGCGCCGCCTCATCGCGCTGTACCTCTTCACCGTCGCCGATGTGCGCGGCACCAGCCCGAAGGTCTGGAACGGCTGGAAAGCGAAGCTGCTCGAGGACCTGTTCCGCGCCACGCGGCGGGTGCTGACCGGCGAGCCCCTCGCGCGCGACGCGGCGCTGGCCGAGAAGCAGGCCGAGGCGGTGCGGCTGTTGCGTCTCTACGCGCTCGATGACTCGGTCAAGGACAAGCTCTGGGCGCAGCTCGACACCGCCTACTTCCTGCGCCACGACGCGCAGGAGATCGCGTGGCAGACGCGCAACCTCCACCAGAAGATCGACGCCGTCGCGCCGGTGGTCAGGGCGCGCCTCGCGCCGTTCGGCGAAGGGCTGCAGGTCATGATCTACACCCGCGACCGCGAGGCGCTTTTCGCCCGCATCTGCGGCTACTTCGAGCGTGCCGGCTTCAACATCGTCGAAGCGAAAGTGCACACGACGCGCAACGGCTACGCGCTCGATACCTTCCTCGTGATGGGCCAGGGCCCCGGCGCGCACTACCGCGATCTGATCAGCATGATCGAGAGCGATCTCGCCATCGACGTGCAGTCCGAGGAGCCGCTCGGGCCGCCGCGCGGCGGGCGCGTGTCGCGGCGCGTGCGCCATTTTCCGATTTCGCCCTCGGTCGATATCCGCCCGGACGAGCGCGGCGCCTACTACGTGCTCTCGATCGTCGCCAGCGACCGCCCCGGCCTGCTCTATGACGTGGCGCGCACGCTCGCGCGCTACCGCATCAATCTGCAGACCGCCCGCGTCAACACCCTCGGCGACCGGGTCGAAGACGTGTTTCTGATCACCGGCGCACCGCTGACCGATTCCCGCGCGGTGCTCAACCTCGAGCAGGACCTCCTCAAGCCGCTCGCGCTTCAGCAGGCCGCACCCGTCGCAGCCGTCGGGTAGCAACGACGGGACGAATCACCCGCTTTTAGAGCCGCTTGCGGCGTTGTGTGCGGTATTTCGTCCGCGCTGCCCGACAGTTTCCGCCGCGGGCGTGTAGTACAGACCGTGGCACGCGCTTTGCAAAAGCATCGACATACCCGGCATCAAGCCGGGAAGGGAGATGCTCATGAACACGAAGCTCGCTGTTCCGCTGCTGCTCGTCCTCGCAGGTCTCGCCCTCACCCACGAAGTCGAAATCGCCAACTCCGCCGATCCGCTCGCGCGCGATCCCGGACCGCGCGCGACGCCGCCCGACGCGGGATCGCCGCTCGCCGGGCTGACGCGCACCGAGGCCGCGTTCTTCACCGCCGGCAAGGAAGATTTCGAGGAGGAGGAAACCGTCCCCGAAGGCCTCGGCCCGACGATGAACCTCGACAGTTGCGTCGGCTGCCACTCGCAGCCGGCGAGCGGCGGCTCGAGCCCGGCGGTCAACCCGCAGGTCGCGTTCGCCAACAAAATGGGCGCGCGCAACCGCGTCCCCTCCTTCATCCGCCGCGACGGGCCGGTTCGGGAAGTGCGGTTCGTCCGCAATCCCGATGGCACGGCGGACGGCGGCGTGCATTCGCTCTTCACCATCGCCGGGCGCTCCGATGCCGGCGGCTGCGGCGTCGCCCAGCCCGACTTCGACCGGGAATTCCTTCGCGGCAACGCCATCTTTCGCATCCCGACGCCGGTGTTCGGTGCCGGCCTGATCGAACAGATCCCGGACGCCGTGATCCGCGCCAGCGCGGCGAGCACCGTGGCGCAGAAATCGGCGCTCGGCATCGCCGGCAGGCCGAACATCGTCCTGCCCTTCCATACCATCTCGGGGCAGACCAACAACAACGGCAACGACGGCACCATTGCCCGCTTCGGCTGGAAGGCGCAGAACAAGTCGCTGCTGCTCTTCTCCGGGGAGGCCTACAACGTCGAGATGGGCATCACCAATGAGCTGTTCCAGACCGAACGCGAGGAGAACCGCAACTGCCAGTTCGCCACGCATCCGAACAGCATCACCGATACCACCGCAAGCAACGGCAGCGCGGTGATCAGCTCGATCGAAAGATTCGCCTTCTTCATGCGTTTCCTCGCCCCGCCGAAGCCCGCCCCCGACCAGCCCGGCGGCGCCGCCTCGATCGGCCGCGGCCGCGGCAACTTCGCGGAGGTCGGCTGCGCGCTGTGCCACACGCCGAGCTTGCGGACCGGCAACTCGAATATCGCGGCATTGCGCGACCAGCCGGTGAACCTGTTCTCGGACCTGCTGCTGCACGACATGGGGACCACGCTTGCCGACGGCATCTCCCAGGGCCAGGCCGGCCCGCGCGAGTTCCGCACCGCGCCGCTCTGGGGTCTGGGCCAGCGCCTGTTCTTCCTGCATGACGGCCGGACGTCCGACCTGATCGTCGCGATCCGCCAGCACGCGAGCGACGGCTCGGAGGCGAACCGCGTGGTCGGCAATTTCATGCGGCTGCCCGAGCGCGACAAGCAGGACCTGCTCAACTTCCTGCGCTCGCTCTAGTCCTCGGGCGGAAGCTCGGTGTCGGGGAACAGCGCTTCGTTGAAGCCGAATCGCGTGAAGTCGCGGATGCGCATCGGATAGAGAACGCCGTCGAGGTGATCGCACTCGTGCTGCACCACACGGGCGTGGAATCCCTCGACGGTGCGCTCGAAGGGCAAGCCCTTCTCGTCGCGCCCCTTGTAGTGCAGCTTGTGCCAGCGCGGCACCCAGCCGCGCATGCCCGGGACCGAGAGGCAGCCTTCCCAGCCCTCCTCCACCTCGTCCGAGAGCGGCTTGAGCTCCGGGTTGATGAGCACCGTTTCGGGGACTTCCTCGACGCCGGGATAGCGCGAATTGGCCTTGACGCCGAAGATGACCACGCGCAGCAGGACGCCGATTTGCGGCGCGGCGAGGCCGGCGCCGTCGAGATGCGCCATCGTGTCTCTCATGTCTTGAAGCAGTTCGTTCAATTCATTCGTATTGAAACGAGAAACAGGCAGGGACTTCTGCCAGAGGCGCGGATCGCCCATGCGCAGCACGTCGCGGATCATTTGCCGCAGATTTCCTCGATGATGCGCCGCACCCGGCCCAGCGCTTCCTCGAGGATGACGCCGATCTTGTCGAGCGGGATGGCACGGGCGCTATCGCCGCGTCCGGCGGCGTAGTTGGCGACCACGGCGATCGTTGCGTATTCGAGGCTCACCTCGCGCGCCAGCACGGCCTCGGGCATGCCGGTCATGCCGACCAGGTCGGCGCCGTCGCGCTCGAGGCGATCGATCTCGGCCGCGGTTTCGAGACGCGGCCCCTGCGTGGCGGCGTAGACCGCGCCGTCGAACACCTTTTGCTTGCACTCGGCGGCCGCCTTCAGCAGCGTCTTGCGCAGCGGCTGCGAGAACGGCTCGGTGAAGTCGATGTGGTTCACCGGCGCGCCGGCGCCCTCGAAGAACGTGCTGCGCCGCCCCCAGGTGTAGTCGATGATCTGGTGCGGGATGACCAGGTTGCCCGGCGCCAGGTCCTTGCGGATCGACCCGACCGACGCGACCGACACGACCTTGTCTGCGCCCGCGTCCTTGAGCGCCCAGAGGTTGGCGCGGTAGTTGACCTCGTGAGGCGCGATGGTGTGGCCGTAGCCGTGGCGAGCCAGGAAAATGACGTCGCGCTTCGCGACGCGGCCGAACGTGAGCGGCCCGGAAGGCTCGCCATACGGCGTGCGGGCGACCTTGCGCTGCGTGACCTCGAGGTTGGCGAGCTGGGTAAGACCGCTGCCGCCCATGATGGCCAGCATCGCTTCAGCTCTCCTTCATCGCCCGGATCTCGGGCAGGTTGCGCCAGTAACCCTTCGCGTCCATGCCGCAGCCGAAGACGAAGCGGTCGGGGATCTTCATGCCGACGAAGTCGGCGTGGATCGGCTTTTTCTGGTCGAGGATCTTCTCGACCAGCACCGCGCAGTACACCGCCTGCGCGCCGAGCTCGAGCAGCCGCGCGCGGATCGCGGCCATCGTTTCACCGTGGTCGAGAATGTCGTCGACCACCAGCACCGAGCGTCCCTTGGCCAGGGTCGGCGGTGAAACGCGCCACTCGATGCCGGCGCCGCGCGTCGCCTGGCCGTAGCGCGAGGCGTGGATGTAGTCGAAGTCGAGGGGAAACTTGAGCATCGGCAGCAGCTGACCGGCGAACACCACGGCGCCGCCCATCACCGCGAGGACCAGGGGGTAGGAAGTGCCGAGCCTCAGCTCGATCTCGGCCGCGACCCTTCGCATCGCCGCCTGGACCTGGTCGGCGCTCGCGACGGGGTCGGAATTCTTGAGGAAAGCCCAAGCCTGCTCTACGTCCGGCATGGGTCGAGTCTAGCGTGACTTCAAGTAGCGGGCGAAGTCCTTGCCGATCTCGGGATGGCGCAGGCCGAGCTCGATTGTCGCCTGCAGGTAGCCCAGTTTCGAGCCGCAGTCGAAGCGCTTGCCCGGCAGGCGCACCGCCAGCACGCGCTCGTGCGCCAGCAGCGCCGAAATCGCGTCGGTGAGCTGGATTTCGCCGCCGGCGCCCGGCGTGACCTCGCCGAGCAGGTCGAAGACGCGCGGCGTGAGCACGTAGCGGCCGATCACCGCGAGATTGGAAGGCGCGTCCGCCGGCTTCGGCTTCTCGACGATGCTGTGGATGCGCGCAAGGTCGCCGTCCATGCGGTCGATGGTGACGATGCCGTAGCTCTGCGTCTGGTCGCGCGGCACTTCCTCCACGCCGAGGAGCGAAGCGCCTTCGCGCTCGAACACCTGCGCCATGCGTGCCATCGCCGGCGGCTCGGAGTCCATCAGGTCGTCCGCGAGGACTACGGCGAACGGCGCATCGCCCACGACCGGCTGCGCGCACAGCACCGCGTGGCCAAGGCCGAGCGGCTCGGCCTGGCGGATATAGATGCAGCGCACGCCCTCGGGCAATACCGAGCGCACCATGTCGAGCAGCGCATCCTTGCCCTTGCGCTCGAGCTCGGTCTCCAGCTCGTACGCCTTGTCGAAGTGGTCCTCGATCGCTCGCTTGTTGCGGCCGGTGACGAAGATCATCTCGGTGATGCCGGCCGCGGCCGCCTCTTCCACCGCGTACTGGATGAGCGGCTTGTCGACGATCGGCAGCATCTCCTTCGGGCTGGCCTTGGTGACCGGCAGGAAGCGGCTGCCGAGGCCGGCGACCGGGAAGACGGCTTTCCTGAGCTTGACGCCCATGAGGCTAGAGGTCCTTCAGCATGGCGATGAATTCTTTTTCCTCGAGTACCCGGATCCCGAGCGCACGCGCCTTGTCGAGCTTGGATCCGGCATCCTCGCCGGCAACCACGTAGTCCGTCTTCTTCGACACCGAGCCGGCCACCTTGTGTCCCTTCGCTTCGATCGCCGCGCGCGCTTCGTCGCGGCTCATGCCCGAGAGAGTACCAGTCAGGACGAAAGTCTTGGTTGCGCCGTCGCGACGTCGCGGCGCTGGTTCGCTTTTCGGCCAGGATACGCCGGCCTTCACCAGCGCCTCGATCACGCTCCGGTTGTGCGATTCGTCCAGGAACTGCCGCACCGAGCGGGCGACCACCGGTCCCACGTCGGGGACCTGCAGCAGGCTCTCCTCGGAGGCTTCGAGCAGCGGCGGCAGGTCGCCGAAGTGGCGCGCGAAATCCCTGGCGGTGCTCTCGCCGACGTTGCGGATGCCGAGGGCGTAGATGAACCGCTCGAGGGTGGTCTGCCGGGAGCGCTCGAGCGCCGCCAGCAGGTTGGCGGCCGATTTCTCGGCCATGCGCTCGAGCTCCGACAAGTCCTTCAAGCCGAGCCTGTACAGGTCTGCTGGCGTATGGACCAGGCCTTGGTCGACCAGCTGGTCGACGAGCCGGTCGCCCAACCCCTCGATGTCCATCGCGCGCCGGCTGGCGAAATGCAGCAGCGCCTGCTTGCGCTGCGCGGGGCAGAAGAGACCGCCGCTGCAGCGGGCCACGGCTTCCTCCTCGCTCCTTGTGACCGCGGAACGGCAGATGGGGCATTCGGCGGGGAATTGAAACACCGCCGCATTCGAAGGCCGCAGCTCGATCCGCACCGAGACCACCTCGGGAATCACGTCACCCGCGCGGCGCACGATCACCGTATCGCCGACGCGCACATCCTTGCGCTTGAGCTCGTCCTCGTTGTGCAGCGTCGCGTTCGACACCGTCACCCCGCCGACGAACACCGGCTTCAGCTTCGCCACCGGCGTCAGGGCGCCGGTGCGGCCGACCTGCACCTCGATGCCGAGGACCTCCGTGGACTGCTCCTCCGCCGGATACTTGTGCGCGAGAGCGAAGCGCGGCGCGCGCGAGACGAAGCCGAGCTTCTCCTGCCAGTCCAGGCGATTCACCTTGTAGACGACGCCGTCGATCGCATAGGGAAGCTTCTCGCGCAGCTTGCCGATCCGCGCGTAGTAGCCGAGCAAGCCGTCGGCGCCGGAGACGGTTTCGCGCTCCCTGGAGACCGGGAAGCCGAGCTTCTCGAGGCGATCGAGCGCGGCCGAGTGCGTCCCGGCGGGCGAGTCCGAGATCAGGGCGTAGGCGAAGAAGCGCAGGCGGCGGCTCGCCGTGATTTTCGAGTCGAGTTGGCGCACGGCGCCGGCCGCGGCGTTGCGCGGATTGACATATTCCTTCTGTGCGGCGGCGCGCTGGCGCTCGTTCAGCTTGTCGAAGTCGCGCTTGTACATCAGGACCTCGCCGCGCACGTCGAGATCGTCCTTCGTCGCCACCTTCAGCGGAATCGAGCCCACGGTGCGCAGGTTCGGCGTCACATCCTCGCCGGTCTCGCCGTCGCCGCGCGTCGCGCCCTGCGCGAACAATCCCTTCCGGTAGCCGAGGCTGATCGCCAGGCCGTCGAACTTCGGCTCGGTGGCGTATTCCACGGTCTCGACCCCCAGCGCCTCGCGCACGCGCTTGTCGAAAGCCCGCACGTCCTGCTCCTCGAAGGCGTTATTGATCGAGAGCATCGGCGTGCGGTGCCGCACCTCGGCGAACTCCGCCAGCGGCGCGCCGCCCACCCGCTGGGTCGGGGAATCGGCGCTGCGCAGCTCGGGATGCCGCTCCTCGAGCTGCTGCAGCTCGCGGAACAGCGCGTCGTATTCGGCGTCGGTGATTTCCGGCGCGTCCTCGAGGTAGTACAGGCGGTTGTGCCGCTCGATCGTCTCGCGCAGCTTCCTCACCTTCCCCTCAGCGGTCATGAAAAGAGGCGCAGCGCGAGCGGCCCTCCGGGCTCGATGCCGCGCCCGGCCAGCTCCTGGCGCACCGCCTCGAGCTGCGCGCCGATGGCGGCGAGCGCGCGCTCATCGAGCGGCGCGCCGTTGTCGTCCACCAGCCGGCCGCCGCCGGCTGCGGCGAGCTGGCGCCCCGCTCGGGTCATCGCCTCGTAGCTGCGGCCGAGCTCGGGCGTGCGAGCGACGTCGAGCGTGAGCGTGAGGCCGTCCTCGCGGCGCGTCACCTGGAACGGATGCTCGCCGGCCGGGGCCTCGCCGCCCGGAACGCCGACGACGTGCAGCGCGACCTGGATGTCGGCGTCGGCGCAGGCGCGGTCGAGCTCCTGCGCGGCTTCAAGCGCCAGCCGCATCTCCGGCGCGCGCACCGTAGCTTTCACCCGGGTCGCCAGGGTCTCGACCTCGGAGCGGAATTCGATCAGTTCCGCTTCGCTCACCACGCCTTCACGCGTGACCATCTGCAACGCCGCCATGGCCGTGGTTCCCTCGGTGGCCAGCAGCGCCCGGCGGCCGAAGCGATGATCGATCGCCGCCCACTCCTCCCTCAACGTCATGCCGGGCGGCAGGGCGAGCTCGATCACGTAGTCGACGCGTGCGTCCGGCATCGCGCCCGCCTGCGGCTCGGCGCGCTTCGCCGCGCCCTCGAGCGTCGGCTCGCGCCGCGCCTCCGGCTCGTGCTGCAGCAGGACATCCGTATGGCGCGAAGAAAAGCTGCGCTCGGCCTGGCGGCGCGCGGCGCGTTCCTGCAGGAAGTTGTAAGCGAAGACCCCGACCAACGCGACGACGCCAAGCACCACCAGACCGATATGGAGCTCGGTCAGGCGGCCAGCTCCTCCCGGATGCGCAGGGCTTCGTCGATGTCGACCGCGACGACCCGCGACACGCCCGACTCCGGCATGGTCACGCCGATCAGCTGCTCGGCCATCTCCATCGAGATCTTGTTGTGGCTGATGAACAGGAACTGGGTCTGCGCGGACATGCGCTTCACCAGCTCGCAGAAGCGCAGCGTGTTGGAGTCGTCGAGCGGCGCGTCGACCTCGTCGAGCAGGCAAAACGGCGCCGGGTTGAGCTGGAACAGCGAGAACACCAGCGAAATCGCCGTGAGCGCCTTCTCGCCGCCCGATAGCAGGTGGATCGAGCTGTTGCGCTTGCCGGGCGGCTGCGCCATGACCTGCACGCCGGCGTCGAGGATCTCCTCGCCGGTCATGATCAGCTTCGCCTCGCCGCCGCCGAACAGCGTCGGGAACAGCGAGCCGAAGTGCTTGTTCACCGATTCGAAGGTCTCGCGCAGCAGCTCGCGCGTTTCCCGATCGATCTTGCGGATCGCGTCCTCGAGGGTCTTCACCGCCTCGTCGAGGTCGGTCGCCTGCGAATCGAGGTAGGCCTTGCGCTCCTGGCTGGTGCTCAACTCCTCGAGCGCGGCCATGTTGACCGCGCCCAGCTCGCCGATCGCCGCGGAGAGGCGCGTGATCTCGCCTTGCAGGGTGGACGGCCGCGGTGCGCCCTCGGCATGCGCTGCGAGGGCCGGCTCGTCGGCGCCGGCCTCGCTGAGCTGCGTTGCGAACTGGTCGTGGTTGATCTGCGCCGCCTGCTCCTTCAGGCGCAGCTCGGCGAGCCGCTCGCGCAGCGGCGCAGCCCGCGACTCGACCTGCAAGCGGCTTTCCTCGATCTCGCGCAGCGCTGCCGCGGCTGCCTCGACCGCGTCGCGCGCGGTGGCGAGCGTCTTTTCGCAGGCAAGACGCGCGTCGACGGCGGACTCGAGCTTGCGCTTGACCTCGGGGATCGGATCGGCGGCGAGCTCGGCGGTGAGCTTGGTGATCTCCTGCTCTGCGTGCTCGATCTGCTGGTCGATCACCTTTACGGAGTTGTCGATCTCGGCGATTTTCGACGCACACTCGCGCTCGCCGAACACCGCGTCCTGCAGTTCGCGCTCGGCATCATGCGCCGCCTTGCGTTGCGCGACGGCCGCGTTTTCGGCGCTCGCCAGCGCGTGGCGCGCGGCTTCGAGCCGCTCGCCGGCCGCCTTGATGGCTTCCTCGCCGCGCGAGAGGGCAAGCTGGCAAGTGGCGAGCGAGTCGCGTGCTTTTTCGGCTTCACGGTCGATCTCGCCGATTTCGGCACTTCTCTCGCGGTAGCGCTCCGCCGATTGCGTAAGCTTCAGCTCGTCGATTTCCGCGTCATGGCGCGCCTTCTCCATGCGCGTGATCTGCTCGCGAGCGGCTTCCAGCGCCTGCGCTCGGTCGGCTGCGTGCCCCTCCGCCGCCTGCTGCGCGGCTTCGGCGCTCCGCCGCGCCTGCTCCAGCCCTTTGCGGCGTTCCTCGAGGACTTCGATCTCCGCCTGCCGCGCAAGCAACCCGGCGTCGACCGCGTCCGGCGCATGGAAGCTGACCGTGTGACGCGTGAACTGATGCCCCTCGCGGTTGACGAGAAGCATCCCCGGCCGCAGGCCCTGGCGAAATGAGACGCTTGGCTGCCCCTCGACGGCATAGACATCTGCCAGCCAGTCCGCCAAGGCGCCCGATACCGCGGGGTCCGTGGCATGAACGTGCGCCGCCAGCGGCGTCAGCCCGGCGACCGGCGCGGTTGCCGGGGCGGTGCCGCGCTCGAAAAGGCTCGCCTTGGCCGGCGGCATTTCGCTCGGCAGGCGATCGATTCCGCCCGCCTCCAGCGCGTGCAGGCGCTCGCGCAGCACGGCTTCGACCGCCGCCTCCCAGCCGGCGTCGATCCGCAGCTTCTGGAAAAGCCGGGGCAAGCCGCCGAAGGCGTGGCGATCGAGCCAGTCGCGCAGCGGCGCGTTGTTCTCGGTATCGGCCTGGATCTGGCGCAGGGTGGCAAGCTGCGCCTGTACCGCGGTCTCGTCGCGCTGGGCGGCATTGAGGGCGTCGCTCGCCGCGGCGCGCTGCTCATCCGCAGAGCTGCTTTCCGTCTGGAGGCTTTCCAGCTGGCTCTGGGCCCTCGTCAGTGACGAGTCGAGCTCGCGCATCCCGGCCTGGACGGCATTTGCGGCGTCGGCATCGGGAGCCGCCAGGGTCTGCAGCTCGGCCTCGAGCCGCTCGCGCCGCTGGCTCAGCGCAGCCACGCTGCGCTCGAGATGCGCCAGGTTGGCCTTCTCGAGCTGCCGGCCGCTTTCGGACTGCTGCAAGCCGCTGCGCGCGTCGTTTGCGCCTTCCTGGGCTGCGCGGAACGCCTCCTCGGCTTTGGGCAGGAGACCGTCCTCCTGCTCGAGCTTGCGCTTTGCCTGGGCGGCGCGCTCCTTCGCTGTTCCGGAACGCGCGGCCCACATGTGGAGCGCCTGGGTGAGCTGGGCGCGCTGTTCGCGCCAGGAACCCAATTGCGCGCGGCGCTCGGTGTGCTGGCTCTCGAGCCGGTTGCGCGTCTCCTCCGCGTAGCGCAGCTGCGATTCGTGGCTGGCCACGGTCGCGTTCGCCGTATAGAGCGCCGCCTGCGCGGTATTCATGCCGTCGCCCGCCTGGTAGTGCGTGGTGCGGGCGGTCTCGAGCCGCGACTCGAAGTGCCGCAGCTGGGCGTTCTCCGCCTCCATCTCGTTGCCGACGCGCGCGATCTCCTGCGCGTGGCGCTCGCGCTCTGCGCCGGCGTCGCGCCGGCGCAGGTACCAGAGAAGCTGCTGCTTCAGGCTCAGGTCGGACTGGAACTCCTTGTAGCGCGCCGCGATCTTGGCCTGCGCCTCGAGCTTCTCGAGCTGCGTGCCGAGCTCGAGGCGAATGTCGCTGATGCGCGCCAGGTTCTCGCGCGTGTCCGTCAGGCGGTTCTCGGTCTCGCGGCGGCGCTCCTTGTACTTGGAGATGCCCGCAGCTTCCTCTAGGAAGACGCGCAGCTCCTCGGGCTTGGCTTCGATGACGCGCGAGATCATGCCTTGCTCGATGATCGCGTAGGCGCGCGGCCCGAGCCCGGTGCCGAGGAACATGTCGGTGATGTCGCGCCGGCGGACGTGGACGCCGTTGATGTAGTAGCTCGACTCGCCGTCGCGCTGCAGGATGCGCTTCACAGCGATCTCGCCGTACTGCGACCACTGCCCGCCCGCGCGGCCCTGCGAATTGTCGAAGCTGAGCTCGACCGAGGCGCGCGCATGCGGCGGCCGGTTGCCCGAGCCGTTGAAGATCACGTCCTGCATCGAATCGCCGCGCAGCGCCGAGGCGCGCGTCTCGCCGAGCACCCAGCGAACGGCGTCGATGACGTTCGATTTTCCGCAGCCGTTGGGGCCGACGACGCCGACGAGCTGGCCGGGAACGTTGATGCTGGTTGGATCGACGAAAGACTTGAATCCGGACAGCTTGATCTGCGTGAGTCGCACGGAAAAAATGATAACATTCCCGCGCTCGATGCCCTCGCGTCCAAGCAAGCGGTTGCAGACATTTTCCAACCCTGCTCCCGAGCGCGACTTCCGCATCCACATGGAAATTCCGGAGTTCACCTGTCTCTGCCCGATGACCGGGCAGCCCGACTTCGCCACGCTCACGCTCGACTATGTCGCCGACAGGCTCTGCGTCGAGCTGAAATCGCTCAAGCTCTATGTCTGGTCGTACCGCAACGAAGGCGCTTTCCACGAGGCGGTCACTAATCGGATCCTCGACGACCTCGTGCGCGCCACCCGGCCGCGCTGGATGAAGCTGGAGGCGAAATTCAACGTCCGGGGCGGCATCTACACCACCGTGATTGCCGAGCACGCGAAGAAGGGGTTCAAGAAGCCTTGAACCTGCATTTCAACCCGCTTCTTGAGCGCCTCCAACCGTACCCCTTCGAGAAACTGCGCGCGCTGATCGGCGGGCATACGCCGAACCCGGGGTTCAAGCCGATCAACCTGTCGATCGGCGAGCCGAAGCACCCGACGCCGGCGCTGGTGAAGAGCGCCCTCGCCGCCAACCTCGACGGCCTTGCCTCGTACCCGGCGACGGCCGGCACGCCGGAGCTTCGCCAGGCCATTGCCGGGTGGCTGGCTCGCCGCTACGCGGTCCCGCCGCTCGACCCCGAGACGCAGGTGCTGCCGGTGAACGGCACCCGGGAAGCCCTGTTCGCTTTCGCCCAAACGGTGCTGGCACCGGGTGACCGGGCGGTCTGCCCGAATCCCTTCTATCAAATCTACGAAGGCGCAGCGCTCCTCGCAGGCGCTACCCCGGTGTACGGCGAGCCGAAATCCTGGGAGGGCGTAAAGCTTCTCTATGTCTGCTCGCCCGCCAACCCGACCGGCCGGGTGCTCGACCTGCCGGGCTGGAAGCGCCTGCTCGAGCTTTCGGACCGGCACGGCTTCGCGATCGCGTCGGACGAGTGCTATTCCGAGATTTACTTCGACCGCCCGCCGCTCGGCTCGCTCGAGGCCTGCGACCAGCTGGGACGGAGCTACGAGCGCGTGGTCGCCTTTTCCAGCCTGTCCAAGCGCTCCAACTGCCCGGGCATGCGCTCGGGCTTCGCCGCCGGCGATCCGGCGCTGATCAGGAAATTCCTCCTCTACCGGACCTATCACGGCTCGGCGATGAGCCTCGCGGTCCAGCATGCCTCGATCGCGGCCTGGGGCGACGAGAAACATGTGATCGAGAACCGTCGCCTGTACGCCCAGAAATTCGACGCAGTTGTTCCCATCCTGAAAGCGGAAAAGCCCGACGGAGGCTTCTACCTCTGGCTCAAGACGCCGATCGACGACGCGGCGTTCGCCCGCCGCCTGCACCGTGAGTACAATGTTCTCGTGCTGCCGGGCAGTTTCCTCGCGCGCGACGCGGCCGGCGGCAATCCCGGAAAGAACTACATCCGCGTAGCGCTCGTCGCCTCGGTCGAGGAATGCGTCGAGGCGGCGCAACGCGTGCAACGCTTCGCACAGCATGGATAAGCAGAAAAAGATCATCGAAGACGCCTGGGAGAACCGGGCGAGCCTCAAGGCCGGCAAGCCGCTCAAGGACGCGGTCAGGGCCGTGATCGCCGCGCTCGACGCCGGCCGGCTCCGGGTCGCCGAGAAGTCCGGCGGCGAGTGGATCACGCACCAGTGGCTGAAGAAGGCGGTGCTGCTCTCCTTCCGGCTCGAGGACAACCGGGTGATGAACCGCCTGCACTACGACAAGGTGCCTTCCAAGTTCGAGAAGTTCGACTTCCGGAAGGGCGGGTTCCGCGTGGTGCCGCCCGCCGCCGCCCGGCGCGGCGCCTACATCGCGAAGAACGTCATCCTGATGCCCTCCTTCGTCAACATCGGCGCCTACGTCGACGAGGGGACCATGGTCGACACCTGGGCGACGGTCGGATCGTGCGCCCAGATCGGGAAAAACGTGCACCTCTCCGGCGGCGTCGGCATCGGCGGGGTGCTCGAACCCCTGCAGGCGAACCCGGTGATCATCGAGGACAACTGCTTCGTCGGCGCGCGCTCGGAGGTTGTCGAAGGCGTGATCGTGGAGGAAAACAGCGTCATCTCCATGGGCGTGTTCCTGGGCCAGAGCACCAAGATCCTCGACCGGGCGACCGGGGAGATCACCTATGGGCGCATTCCCGCCGGATCGGTCGTGGTTTCCGGTAATTTGCCCTCCCCGGACGGGAAATACGGCCTCTATTGCGCCGTGATTGTAAAAAAAGTCGATGCCAAGACCCGCGCCAAAACCAGCCTGAACGAACTGCTGCGGGGGGATTAAACTAGCGGCAACAGCGGTCCTGGGAGGATTCGATGTCCGCAATGAAGCGCCTGTTCCAGATCATGGCCGACAAGAAGGCGTCGGACATCTTCCTTTCCGTCGGCTCGCCGATCAACATCAAGATCAACGGCGTCGCCATGCCGGTGAACCAGGCGATCATGACCGCGGACTCGGTCAAGCAGCTCCTCTACGACGTCCTCACCGAGCGGCAGATCAAGGAGTACGAAGAGGAGATGGAGCTCAACACCGCCCTGCCGGTCGAGGGCGTCGGCAGCTTCCGGATCAGCGCCATGCGCCAGAAGGGCTCGCCCGCGGTGGTGGTGCGCTACATCCCCAGCAGCATCCCGACGATCGACTCGCTCGGCGTACCGGAGGCGCTGAAGGAAGTGGTGATGCAGAAGCGCGGCCTGATCCTGATGGTCGGCGCCACCGGCTCGGGCAAGTCGACCTCGCTCTCGGCGATGCTCGACTTCCGGAACGAGCGCAAGTCGGGCCACATCCTGACGCTGGAAGACCCGGTCGAATTCATCTTCACCAACAAGAAATCGATCGTCAACCAGCGCGAGGTGGGCACCGATACCAAGTCGTTCGAGGTTGCGCTGAAGAACGCCCTGCGGCAGGCGCCGGACTGCATCCTCATCGGCGAGATCCGCGACAAGCAGACCATGGCGGCGGCCCTCGCCTACTCGCAGTCGGGCCACCTGTGCCTCGCGACGCTGCACGCGAACAACAGCTACCACGCGATGAACCGGATCATCAACTTCTACCCGCTGGAGAACCGACCCAGCCTGCTGCTCGACCTCGCCGCGGCGCTGCAGTCGATCATCTCGCAGCGCCTGGTGCGCACCAAGAGCGGCGCCCGGGTCGCGGCGGTGGAAGTGCTGCTCAACACGCGCCACATCTCCGAGCTGATCGAAAAGGGCGAGATCAACGAGATCAAGGAAGCGCTGGAAAAGAGCATGTCGCCGGGCTCGCAGACCTTCGAGCAGGCGCTGTTCAAGCTGTTCATGGAAGGCAAGATCACGCAGGAAGAGGCGATGGCCAATGCCGACTCCGCGACCAACATGCTGTGGCTGATCAACCAGGCGACCGCGGGCGAGATCAGCGGGCAGTCCCTCACCGGCTCGATTCCCGCGGCACCCAAGGCCGAGGACAAGGCCGGGGAGAAGAAGGAGGGCCTGCTCTCCGCCGGCGGAGCTTCCTTCGGCAACATCAAGATCGACATGAATGCCTGATCACGCAGCGTTGGAGCTCGCCAAGGAGCTCATCGCGCGAAGGTCGGTAACCCCGGAAGACGGGGGATGTCAGGACCTCTTGGCCACCCGGCTTGCCAAGGCCGGCTTTCGCAACGAGTCCATGAAATTCGGGGACGTGACCAACCTCTGGTCGCGCCGCGGCAGCGCCAGCCCCGTCGTCTGCTTCGCCGGCCACACCGACGTCGTGCCGACCGGGCCGCTCGCCGAATGGCACTCCGACCCGTTCGTGCCGACGGTCCGCGACGGCAGGCTCTACGGGCGCGGCGCGGCGGACATGAAGTCCTCGATCGCCTGCTTCGTGATCGCCGCGGAGATGTTCGTCCAGGAACGACCGAAACATTCCGGCTCGATCGCCCTCCTCCTCACTTCGGACGAGGAAGGTCCGGCGATCGACGGCACAGTGAAGGTCGTCGAAGCGCTGAAGAAGCGCAACGAAGGCATCGACTACTGCGTCGTCGGCGAGCCCTCCTCGGTCGACCGCCTCGGCGACACCCTGAAGAACGGCCGGCGCGGCTCGCTTTCCGGGAAGCTGACCGTGCGCGGCATCCAGGGACACGTCGCCTACCCGCACCTGGTGAAGAATCCGATTCACCTCTCGGCGCCGGCGCTCGCCGAGCTCGCCACCGCGAAATGGGACAAGGGCAACGAGGCCTTTCCGCCGACCAGTTTCCAGATCTCGAACATCCACGCCGGCACCGGCGCCCACAACGTCGTTCCGGGGTCGGTCGAGATCGACTTCAACTTCCGCTTCTCGACCGAGAGCACCGAGGCGTCGCTCAAGCAGAAGGTCGAGTCGATCCTGAAGAAGCACGGCCTCGAGTACTCGGTCAGCTGGGTGCTCGGCGCCAAGCCGTTCCTCAGCAAGAACGGCCGGCTGGCGAAGATCGCCACCGAAGCGGCCAAGGCCAACGCCGGCGTTTCGGCCGAGCTCGCCACCACGGGCGGGACCTCCGATGCGCGCTTCATCATCGACGTCTGCCCCGAAGTGATCGAGATCGGGCCGGTGAACGCCAGCATCCACAAGCTCAACGAGCACATTACGCTCGATGAATTGGAGATGCTGCCGCGCATCTACCTGGACGTCTTGCGCAAACTCCTGCCTTGAAGCTCGGGGATCTGGTCGGGGCGACGGCCAAGCGCTTCGCCGCCGCAAAGCTCCACTACGGGCACGGCACCGACAACGCGCGTGACGAAGCTGCATACCTCGTGCTGCGGGCTCTGGACCTGCCTTTCCATGCCGACGCCCGCATTCCGGTCAACGACGCGGACCTGCGTCGCGTGGAAAAGCTCGTCGAGCGGCGAATTCACAAGCGGATTCCGACCGCCTACCTGCTGAAGGAAGCCTGGCTCGATGGCCTGCCCTTCTACGTCGACCGGCGGGTGATCGTGCCGCGATCGCACATCGCCGGCCTGCTGCATTCGTGGCCCGGGCGCGTGCGGCGGGTGCTCGACCTCTGCGCCGGCTCGGCCTGCCTGGCGGTCCTTGCCGCTCGCGCGTTTCCGCTCGCCAAGATCGACGCGGCCGATATCTCCGAGGCGTCTCTCGCGGTCGCGGAGCGAAACCGGCAGCTGCATGGCCTCGGGCATCGCATGGAGCTGGTCCGCTCGGATCTCTTTGCCGGGCTCCGGGGACGGCGCTATGACCTGATCCTCACCAACCCGCCGTACGTGCCGCGGTCGGTCATGCGCCGCCTGCCGCGCGAGTATCGCTACGAGCCAGGCCTGGCCCTTGGCGCCGGCGAGGACGGGTTGGATCTGGTCGCGAGGATTCTCGCCGCCGCCCCCGAGCACCTTCGGCCCGGCGGCGCCCTGGTCTGCGAGATCGGCGACAACCGCCGCGCGCTCGAGCAGCGCTATCCCCGGCTGCCGGTCAACTGGCCGTTACCGGAAGTCTTTCTTTACCGGCCCAGAAGCGCGGGCGCCTCTCGAACGCGCGCCAAGCGGGCGCGAGTTCCCTGATCAGCGCGCGCTCCCGCTGCTCGAGCGCCGCCTCGGGACCGCCGAAGCGTCGCGCTACTGCGATGTCGTTCAGATCGCCGAGCAGATCCTGCAGATCGGAGAGGCCGCGCAAATAGCGGCCGGCGTCCCTGAAGCAGGGAGAGAAGAAGTCGCATCCATACCGAAGGCGCCTGACCGCGATGCGCACCGCGTGACGCCGCTTCGGCTTGCGCCAGTCGACGCCGCGAGCGCGCTTCAGCACCTTGCGATGCAGGCGATCCAGCGCCCGGGTGGCGAACGCGACGAGCGGGGCGCCGCCCTGGCGCGAGCTCGCCCTCGCCCAGTGCTGCGTTTCGACGAAAAACGCCCAGAACTCGGCGCTCGACAGGACTTCGCGGCACCGTGCCTGCGCCGCGCGATGCCGCGCCTTGCCCTTGCCGAACCGCTCGACGAACACGTCCCAGTCGCGCGCCTCGCCGAGAGCCTTCGTCCGCTTGCGCAGCCGGCGCTCGAGCCGCTTGGCCTTGAAGACGCGCAGCACCGTCCGCAGGCGGCGGATTCCGACGCGCAGCTGATGGAGATACTCCGGATCGCGCGCTTCGATGGCGCCGCTGACATTCGCGGCCATTTGCGCCAGTGCCGCCGATGTCAGCGCGGCGCACGCCGTGGCGGAAGTGCCGGCGCAATCAAGCCGGGGCCGCTGCCACTTGCGAGGGAATTTGGGGTGACCGACGGGATTCGAACCCGCAACAACTGGAATCACAATCCAGGACTCTACCGTTGAGCTACGGTCACCACTGTTGCAACACACTACTACCGACTGATCTGGCCTGCCCGGCGAGACTCGAACTCACAACCCCCAGCTTAGAAGGCTGGTGCTCTATCCGGTTGAGCTACGGGCAGCTTACCGGGCATACCGCAAATCTGGTCGGGGTGGCGTGATTTGAACACGCGACATCCTGCTCCCAAAGCAGGCGCGCTACCAGGCTGCGCTACACCCCGAAAATGGCGTCGAATGATACTCTTAGCTCACATTGCGGGCAATTAAGTTTGCTTGCGACCGGGGGTCTTTTCTGCTAAAAAGACCGACTCATTTTTTTGGGGCCATGCAGCAGATGCCCGTCGAACTGACCCGGAAAAGCTTCACGCCCTACGTCGCAAAGAAGGGCGAGGAGTACATGAACGGCCACCAGCGCAAGCACTTCCGCAAGATCCTCGAAGCGCTGAAGTCGGAGCTCTCGCAGGAGATCGATCGCACGGTGCACACCATGCAGGACGAAGCGACGGTGTTCGCCGACCCGAACGATCGGGCCAGCCAGGAATCCGACATGGCGCTCGAGCTGCGCAACCGCGATCGCGAGCGCAAGCTGATCAAGAAGATCGACGAAACGATCGCGAGAATCGACGCCGACGAGTACGGCTATTGCGACAGCTGCGGTGTCGAGATCGGCCTGAAGCGCCTCGAAGCGCGTCCTACCGCAACCCTCTGCATCGATTGCAAGACGCTCGACGAGCTGCGCGAGCGCCAGGTCGCGAAGTAAAACCCCCGCTAGCTGTTCTGCTTGGCGGGCTGTTCCTGGTCCTTGATCGCCTTCATGGAGAGGCGCACGCGGCCCTTGTCATCCGCCTCGAGCACCTTCACCTTCACGATCTGCCCTTCCTTCAGGTGATCTGAGACGGCGTTGACGCGCTCGTTGCTGATCTGGGAGATGTGCAGCAGGCCGTCTCTCCCTGGCAGGAGCTGCACGATCGCGCCGAAGTCGAGCAGGCGCAGGACCGGGCCCTCGTAGATCTTGCCGACCTCGACGTCCGCGGTGATGTCGAGGATGCGCTTTCTCGCCGCCTCGCCGCCCTCGGCCACCACGCAGGCGATCGAGATGGTGCCGTCGTCCTCGATCTCGATGGTGGTGCCGGTCTCTTCCTGGATGCCGCGGATGACCACGCCGCCCTTG
>DATNCP010000023.1:0-26057 GCA_035607175.1 Burkholderiales bacterium | reverse complement strand
GGAGAAGCCGGGGTGCCGGGCTTCGGATCGCCTCGTCATATGCCGCGCTATGATACCCGGCGATGAATGATGAAATCGTCAGCAAGACGAAACGCAAGCAGGAAATGACCGAGCTACAGTCGCTCGGCGCGAGGCTCGTCGATCTGCCGGAGTCGCAGATCGCCGAATTGCCGATGGAAGACAAGTTGCGGGAAGCGGTGCTCGAAGCGAAACGCATCACCAGCCACGAAGCGAAGCGCCGCCAGATGCAGTACGTCGGCAAGCTGATGCGCCAGATCGATCCCGCGCCGCTACGCGAGCGCCTCGAAGCGATGACCGGCCACTCGGCCCGCGCGGCGGCGCAGCACCGCCGCCTCGAGGGCTGGCGCGAGCGGCTGCTTGCGGACGACGAAGCGCTCACCGCCTTCGCCGCCGAGCATCCCGACGCCGACCTGCAGGCCCTGCGCACGCTGATCCGCAACACGCGCAAGGAACAGAAGGAAGCGAAGCCACCCCGCTCGTACCGGGAGCTTTTCCGGCTGATCAAAGAGTGCTCCGACTCGAACCTCTCCTGAAAGCGGACATCACGCTCGCCCCGGCGCAGGAGCTGGGCGACTCGCCGCTCGGCCGGCGGCGCATCATCAACATCACCGGCGGCACGTTCCGCGGCGAGCGGCTCTCCGGCAAGGTGCTGCCCGGCGGCGCCGACTGGCAGGTGATCCGGCCCGACGGCGTCGCCGATCTCGACGCGCGCTACACGCTGGAGACCTCGGACGGCGCGCTGATCTACGTGCGCAACCACGGCTATCGCCACGGGCCCGCCGATGTCCTGAAAAAGCTGGCGGCGGGCGAGGAAGTCGACCCGTCGCTCTACTACATGCGCACCACGCCGCTGTTCGAGACTGGCGATGCGCGCTACGCGTGGCTGAACCGGCTGATCTGCGTCGGGACCGGCGCGCGCAGGAAAAGCTCCGTCCACCTGGAGATCTTCGAAATCCAATGAGCGAGCTCGTCGTCGGCTTCGTCTCCATCAGCGACCGCGCCTCCGCCGGCGTGTACAAGGACGAAGGCATCCCGGCGCTGAAGGAGTGGCTGGTCAGCGCGATCCGCACGCCCGCCTGGCGCGACGAGACGCGCCTCATCGCCGACGAGCAGCGCGTGATCGAGGCGACGCTGAAGGAGCTGGTCGACCAGAAGGGCTGCCACCTGGTGCTCACCACCGGCGGCACCGGCCCGGCGCCTCGCGACGTCACGCCCGAGGCGACGCTCGCGGTCGCCGACAAGGTCATGCCCGGGTTCGGCGAGCAGATGCGCGCCTTGAGCCTCAAGTTCGTGGCGACCGCGATCTTGTCGCGTCAGGTCGCCGTGATCAGGAAAGGCGCCCTGATCATCAACCTGCCCGGCCAGCCGAAATCGATCCGCGAGACGCTGCAGGGACTGCCGGACGTGCCCGGGATCTTTGCCGCCGTCCCCTATTGCATCGACCTCATCGGCGGGCCCTACATCGAGACCAACGAAGCGGTGGTCAGGGCCTTCCGGCCCAAGTCAGCGGTACGCAAAGCGTAACCCTTAGAACCTGTACGTTAGCCCAAGCGTGGCAAACAGGACATTGCGCGTGACATCGGCTTCACTCGATCCTTCCAGGGTGTAGCGCCTGTAGCCGACCTCCGCAGTAATGTATTTCGGCACGAGGACATTAGCGTAAGCGCTAACGAAGAAATCGGTGCCGATACCGGTGCCCTCGGCAGACGACCGAACGGCACCGTTTTCGCGAATCGTGCCTCGGTAGAACTTCAGGGCGCCCTGGCCACGGAAACCGTACCTCTCACCTAGCGGAGCAATCGCTCCAATCCCTGCAAGCGCGCCCTTGTAGGCGTAGGAAAACTGTCGAACCCCTCCGCCGGTACCGCCACCTACATTGATTAGCTCGCTTTGCTCGAACTTCGTTTCGGTGTAGCCGGCAACCGCATAAGGTGTGAAGAACCGGGTGGTCATTCTTCGTGCCAGCCAGCGCAGCGACAATTCTCTCTCTCGCTGCGAGAAGGTGATGCTATGTATGCTGTCCGTGAAAGAGCCGGAATTGGGCTCGATCACGTAGGCCTCGCCTTGGCCTTTCGCATTTCGCTCCGCGTAAATAACGGCGATGTCACCGTAAGCAGCGAATGCGCTCCAGTCACTCCCCTCCATCGCAACAACGCCCTCGCCACTGTGGGCGCTCGAAATGTTGTACTGGTTGAAACTCCCTTTGATCGTTGCGTATGCCAGCGCGCCGCCGACGATCCACTTTTCGGGCTCAGCGACCATCGGCGCACCGACGAGCCGAGCCTGAATAGCTGACTGCGGAAAGGCTGGCGATGCAAAGCTGGCGGCTATCGCGGCGACCCAAACGATCCGGCGGCACTTGACCGTGAGCATCCCGTGCCTAGAACCGGTAGGCATAGCTTGTGACACTCCCCTAGTCCCGGAAGGTGTAGTTCACGGTCACGAAGAACGTCTGCCGGGTAAGCGTTCCGTCCGGTGGACCCGCCAGCGTCGAGTACTTGAATCCGGCCTGGAGTCCGAGGCCTGGCATAAGGGGATCGGTATCGGTGAGATAAGCTGCCACGGTCAGATCCTTACCGCGGCCCGACCCCGTACTCTTGTAGTCTGGAACGTTCCGGGCAGGATCAACTGTTATCTCGCCCTCGTAGAACACAAGCCTTCCGTCGACGCGCAATCCGGCGCGCCGACCCAATGGCACGACCGCACCGAGGCCGACAAGCCGGCCTTTGTATTCGTAGTTCACGGGCCCGGTATCCCCGGCTGAAGCGATCTGTTTGATCGACGTCTCGGTCTGACCGATGACTGCATAAGGAGTGAACCATCTGGTCGAAAGCGGTCGCGCAAGCCATCGCAGTGCGTATTCGGCGTGGTGCTGTGTGATCGCGGTATTGGATTCTTCGAGGAAATAGATATTACTGATCACCTTCGGTTCTTTGGTACTGGCGTTGCCCGACGCATTGCTCCCGGACATCATGAAGGTGAAATCGCCGTACCCGGCGAAGATATCGAACTGCCACTGTCTCAGAGCCGCATCGACCTCGCCGATCTTCGTGACCGGCAGATTTGCCGCCGCCCCTCCGACGCTCGCGTCGTAGACGAAAACGTTGCCCTTCGAATAGCCCAATCCAAGCCCAACGCCAACGATGAGCTTTCCAGGATTTCCGATCGTCGGATCACCGACCAGACGTTCATCTTCCGCACTCGCCCGACTCGATTGGCCTGCCACGATCACTATCGACACCAGGAGACCGGCGATCGATCGGCATTTTGACTCTCTCACTTCCACCCTCCCACTTGGGGAAAACTGTCGCGGCGGATCAGAATGTCACGTTGCCTGCGCCACGGTCTCGCGGGCGCGGCGGCGCCGCCGCCTGGCGGATGACCGAGTAGTTCACCGTCAGCGGCGAGTCGGGGCGAATCTCGATGCGCCGGCTCTTCCTCACCCTCTCGAAGCGCACTTCCAGCGTGTGCGAGCCGGCGACGATATTGTCGACCCGTGAGCCCGAGCGGCCGAGCGGCGCGCCGTCGAGATAGACCTCGAGCGCCGGGCCGGCCGACTTGACGCCGTTCTGCAGCCAGAACGACGCGACCTGCAGCACGCCACGCACCACGATGGTCTCGGTCACCGCGCGCTGCGGCGAGATATCGACCGTGAAACTGTGCCGGAAGCCGGTGCTCGGCATGAACAGCTCGATGAGGTGCTTTCCCTCCTGCAGCAGCAGGCTCGCGTTGGAGACTTCCGGGCGCCGCGTGCCGTCGACGTAGATCTGCAGCCCCGGCGGGTCGGTGCGCACCTCGAGGATGCCGGTCTGGATTTCCTTGCGCTTGGTGCCGGTGACTGAAACGAACGGCATGTCCTTGACGCCGGCATAGCTCGGGATCGGCAGCAGCACCGGCTGGTGGAATTCGTCCAGCGAGCGCCCCTTGACCTTGGTCTCGCGGAACAGCGCGGTGATGTTCGAGTAGACGCTGTCGACCGAGAGGTCCCGCGTGTCGTTTTCGTACACCTCCGCGCGCGCGCGGCGGATGTTCTCGAACAGGCAGTAGGAAAGCGCGCCGTGGCGCAGCTCGTCGTACTCGGCGGACGGCTGGTCCTCGCGGCTGGAAGCGAAGTAGGCGATGCGCTTCTGCGCGGGCGCCGTCGGGGCCTGCTCGCGGATCTCGAGGTTGCGCATCTTCTGCACGTCGCGCACGCCGCGCTGCGGGCCGCTGTACTCGAACGAGCGGATCGAATAGCCGAGGTTCTCGAAGAACAGCTCGCCGAAAGCCTCGGTGCCGCTGTAGCAGGAGTCGAGGATGATGACGATCGACTTGGCCTCGATCTCGGAGAGCTGCTTCGCCAGCCAGGCGCGGTTGATGAACGTCTCGTTGCCGATTTCCTTGCCGGTGGAGAAGAAGCTGCTCGCCGCCGTCGAAGCGTCGGAGGGCGCGAGGAAGATGTTGGTGTCGATGGCGCCGGTCTTGCCGGTGCGGCCGCCCTCGATCGTGCCCGGCATGCCGTGCCCGGCGAACATCAGGATGAAGTGATCGAGCGGCTGCCGCTTGCTCGCGCGCACCACCTTGCTGATCTCGTCCATGATGCGCGCCTTGGTCGCTTCGGTATTGAGCACCACCGCGACATCGGAGCGGCGGTAGCCGCCGAACTCGGTCAGGATCTGCGAGAAAGTCTTGACGTCGGCATCCGCGTACTTGAGGCCTTCGAGCTCGGCGTACTGGCTGATGCCGATCAGCAGCGCGCGGTTGTTGAGCGCGGATGCATCGAAGGAAGCCAGGCCGAGCAGGGCGAGACCGAGGAGCAGACGCCGCAGCTTCATGTTTGTTCGTATCCCCCGTTGCACCGCCACCGCCGCGAACCGGACGGGCCCGCGGCGGCGTCAATTTCGGCCTATTTTCCCCCTTCTAGCACCCGTCGCAGCGCAAAAACTCGCAATAAACCAGGTGATTATTACCCTTGCCTAGAACTGGAACGTATAGCCGAGCATGCCGAACAGGCCGAGCCGGGTCCAGCTCTCGATACGATCGTCGCCGCCGTTGAGCCACTGGTACTTGAAGCCCAGCTGGGCGTTCAGGCCGCCGACGATGTTCCAGTAGCCGGTCATGGTGAAGTCATAGCCGAGAGCGCTGTTCTCCACGTTGTTGCAGGAGGCCGCGGTGCCGTTGCGCGTCTGGTTGACCTTGTTGTACTTCAGGCGCAGGTCCGCGCGCATGCCGAGCTTTTCGCTGAACGGGACGATCGCGCCGCCGCCGAAGAGCGGCCCCTTGAAGTCGGTCTTGGTTTCCAGGTGCTTGGTGCCGTTGCAGGCCCAGACGAAGGCGGAGGACGTCGGGATGTCGTAGGTCTGCTCGAGCTTGGTCTTCGCATACCCGACCAGCAGGTACGGCGAAACGGCGCGCGTCGGGAACAGCCAGCGCAGCGTGTATTCCTCGTCGGTCGATTTCTGCGGGCCCGTGTACGACAGGGTGCCGGCGGTCGCGTTGAAATCGCCGTCGCCGCTGCGGCGCGTCGCCTGCAGGGTCAGGTTGCCGTAGGCGCCGAAGAGGTTGAAGCCAGGCTGCTTGTAGGTCAGCGTCGCGTCGCCGACCTCGTTGCCGTTGTTGTCGACCAGGGTGTAGTTCTGCCGAACCCACCAGTATTCGACCGCGCCGCCGAGCTTCCACTTGCCGGCTGCAGCGACCGTCGGGTCGGTGACGACCAGCGTTTCCTCGATGGTTCTGCCCTGCGAGTACGCGGCGGAAGAAAACCCGACGGCCCCGAGAGCCATTGCAGCGATAGCAAAGCGTCGCAAAGTAACCTCCCCTTTTGGTTCGTTGCGGAAGAACGCAGGCATGGTAGGAACCGCTACTTCGCCTTGTCAATTCATCCTTCCGTGCTGAACTGGTAAACCTTTGTGGCGTTGGTCGCGAACAACAGGGGCGCCGTGTAGGGGGGATAAGCGTCACTCGACGACGATATTTCCTTCGCGCGCGACCTTGAGCCACTTGTCATAGTCGGCGCGCACGTAGGCGGCGAACTCCGACTGCGTCATGTCCATCACCTGCACGCCCATGCCGCGGTAGCGCTCGCGCACCGCCTCGACTGACATCGCTCTGCGCAGGGCGGCGCTCAGTTTCTGGACGATCGGCGCGGGGGTGCCGGTCGGGGCGAAGATGCCCGTCCAGGTATCGGCCTCGTAGCCTTTCACGCCCAGCTCGTCGAGCGTCGGCACATTCGGCAGGAGCGGCGAGCGCTTGCGCGACGAGATGGCGAGCGGCCGGATGCGGCCTTCCTTGATGTGGCCGAGCGAGGCGGTGAGCTGGTCCATCATCGACTCGACCTGCCCGCCGATGAGGTCGATGAGCGCCGGCCCGCTCCCCTTGTACGGGACGTGCAGCAGCTTCAGGTCGGCCATGCGCATGAGCAGCTCGATGGCGAGGTGGTTCGACGAGCCGCTGCCCGCCGAGGCGATGCTCACCTGCCCCGGTTTCGCTTTTGCCAGATCGGTAAATCCCTTGAACGATGAAATATTGGTCTTCAGCGCCACGGTCAGCACGATCGGCACCGACTGGATCGGGCCGACGGCGACGAGGTCCTTCGGTTCGTAGGGGCGGTTCTTGAACACCGCCGGGCCGGCGGTCACGGTGCCGCTCGAGCCGAGCAACAGGGCGTAGCCGTCCGCGGGCGACTTCACCACCGCCTCGGTGCCGATGCGGCCCCCTGCCCCGGCGCGGTTCTCGACGATCACCTGCTGGCCAAGCGCTTCGGCGAACGCCGGCGCTACGGTGCGCGCCGTGATGTCGACGTTGCCGCTCGGCGGCCAGGGCACGACCAGGCGCAGCGGGCGGTCGGGGAATTCCTGCGCATGCGCCCCTGTTACGAGGAGCGCCATCAGCAATACAATTTGTCTCATGAGCAAGACCAAGGTCAGTGACCTGCGCAGATACTACCCGGACATGGAGGCGGCGGACCGCGACTACCCGCCGCTCAAGTTCAAGTCGTTGAAGGGCAAGGTGAGCCCCGCCGAATGGCAGGCGCGCGTCGATTGCGCCTGCGCCTACCGCCTGGTGCGGATGTTCGGCATGGACGACCTCGTCTACAACCACATCTCGGTGCGGGTGCCGGGAACCGAGCACTACCTGCTCAACCCCATGGGCCTCATGTACGACGAGATCTGCGCTTCGTCGCTGCTCAAGGTCAACCTGAAGGGCGACGTGCTCTGGGAGCCGGAGTGGCCGAAAGGCCTCGACTACAAGTTCAACTATGCCGGCTTCGTCATCCACGGCGCGATCCACGAGGCGAAGCCCGAGTTGCACTGCGTGATCCACACCCATTCGGTGGCGTCGATGGCGGTCTCGGCGCTGAAGAAGGGCCTTCTGCCGATGACGCAGATGGCGATGCGCTTCGACAGAGTCGCCTACCACCCCTATGAAGGCGTGGCGCTCGACCTCGACGAGCGAAAGCGCATGGTCGCCAACCTCGGCGACTGCGACGTGATGCTGTTCCGCAACCACGGCGCTTTGTCGGTTGGCCGCACCGTGGCGGAGGCCTTCAACTCGATCTATCGCCTGGAGAAGGCCTGCCGCGCGCAACTCCTGGCGCAGGGCGCGAACGACGAGATCATCATCCCGCCGCGCGCCGTGCAGGAGAAGACGAGCCACGCCTACAAGCGCGGCGTGCGCCGCATCGTCGGGCTGATGGAGTGGCCGGCGATGCGCCGCCTCGCCGACCGGCTCGACCCGTCCTACAAAACCTAGCGTGTTCGCCGCCGAGCGCTGCGGCGCGTGGGCCGAGGCGCAGAGAAGCAAGCCGCTCGCGCCCGAGGTCCTGCACCACGCCAAGCGTGCGGTAATCGACTGGCACGCGGCGCTCTATCCGGGCGCGGTCCTCGCCCCGGCAACCCTGCTCGAGAAATCGCTCGCCGAGGAGCTCGGCCAGGGCGATGCGTTCCTTGCGCTCGGCAAGCGCGCGACCACGCGCGCCGCCGCGCTGATCAACGGCACCGCAGCGCACACGGTGGAAGTCGACGACATCTATCGCGACGGCATCTATCACCCCGGCGCGCCAACGATCGCCGCGGCCCTCGCCGTTGCCGAAACGAAACGCCTTTCCGGCGGCGCTTTTCTGCGCGGCGTCGTGGTCGGCTACGAGATCTCGACCCGCATCGGCGCCGCCATGGGCCGCGCGCACTACAAGCACTGGCACAACACCGGGACAATCGGCTGCTTCGGCGCGGCCGCGGCGGCAGCCGAGCTTCTTCAGTTGAACCAGAAGCAGTTCTCGCACGCGTTGGCGACAGTGGCCACCTTCGCCGCCGCGCTCCAGCAGGCGTTCCGCATGGATTCAATGTCGAAGCCGTTGCACGCAGGACGGGCGGCGGAGGCCGGCGTGACGGCCGCGCTCGCCGCGCAGGCCGGCGTCACCGGCTCGCTCGACTGCATCGAGGGCTTCGGCCGGGCGATGGGCGACGGGCCGGACTGGGAGAAGGCTCTCGCCACGCTGGGGACCGAATCCCACATCACGAAGATGACGTTCAAGAACCACGCGTGCTGCGGCCACACCTTCGCGGCGATCGATGGCGCGCTGGAAGTGAAGAAGAAACTAGCCGTGCAAGCCGGTGATATCCGCGGCGTGAAGATTGGAACCTACCGGGCCGGCCTGGAGGTCGCGCACTATGAAGAGCCGCGCACGCCCGCGGAGGGCCGCTTCTCGTTGAAGTACGTCGTGGCGACGGCGCTGACGCACGGCAGCGTGCGCCTCGCCGCGTTCGAGGAGGATCGCCTCAACGACCCGTCGACCCGCGCGCTGATGAAGAAGGTCACGGTCGAGCTCGACCCGCAGCTCGACGCTTCGTTCCCGGCGCAACGCGCCGCGCGAGTCCGCATTCAGCTCGAAAATGGAAAAAGCGAAGAGCACTTGCAGCCGACGCGCAAGGGCGACCCGGACATGCCGCTGTCCGACCAGGAGTTGAACGACAAATTCCTCGAGCTCGCAGGCCCGGTCCTCGGGGCGGAGGCAGAGAAAAAGCTCGAGCAGCTGTGGCGGCTGGAAAGCCAATCGACCCTCGCCTAGCGCGCGCGTTGTTCGCGCCGCGCGCGGTGGCGCTGGTCGGCGCTTCGGGCGACGCGGCGAAGAATACCGCGCGGCCGCAGCGCTACCTGAGGAAGCACGGCTACAAGGGAAGGATTTTCCCGGTCAATCCCTCCAGGAAAGAGATTTTTTCCGAACCCTGTTTCCCTACGTTGGGCGACATCACCGAGCCGGTCGACCATGCGCTCATCATGGTGCCGGACGTCGAATCCGTGCTCGAGGATTGCGCGAGGCGCGGCGTGCCGGTGGCGAGCATCTACAGCGACGGCTTCGCCGACGCCGGGCCGCAGGGCGCCGAGCGCCAGGCGCGGCTGGTCGGGCGCGCCCGAGCGCTCGGCGTGCGCCTGCTCGGGCCGAACAGCATGGGCGTGATCGACATTCCCGGCCGGCTCGCCCTCACCGTCAACGCAGTGGTGGAAATGGACGCGCTGCCGGCGGGCGGCACGAGCCTCGTCTCGCAGAGCGGCACCATGCTCGGCACGCTGCTCTCGCGCGGCGCGGCGCGCGGCCTCGGCTTCGCCAAGCTGGTCTCGGTGGGCAACGAGGCCGACCTCGGCGTCGGCGAGCTGGTCGAGCTGCTCGCCGACGACGTCGACACACGCGTCATCCTGCTTTTCCTGGAAACCGTGCGCGATGCGTCGCGCCTCGCGAACGCGGCACGACGCGCGCACGCTGCCGGCAAGCCGGTCGTCGCCTACAAGCTCGGCCGCTCGGCGGCGGGCGAAGCGCTGGCGCGCTCGCATACCGGCGCCCTCGCCGGCTCCGACCGGGCGCTCGACGCGTACTTCCGCGACTGCGGCATCGTGCGCGTCGACATGCTGGAGACGCTGCTCGAAATTGCGCCATTGCTCCTGGATAGGAAGCCGCCTGACTTGCAGCGACCGCCGCGCATCGCGGTCGTCACCACCACCGGCGGCGGTGCGGCCACCGTCGTCGACCGCCTGGGCCTGCTCGGCATCGAAACCGTCTCGCCCGACGGCAAATCGCCGATCGTCGATCTGACGATGGCGGCGACGCCCCAGAAGTATCGAAGGGTTCTCGAGCAGCTTCTCGATTGGAGCGGCTGCGACGCAGTGCTGGCCGCGGTCGGGTCTTCCGCGCAGTTCCATCCCGAATTCGCGGTCGAGCCGATTCTCGGCGCCAAGCAAACGGACAAACCGCTCGCCGCCTTCTTCACCCCGCACGCCGAGCGCTCGCTCGCGCTCCTCGCCGTGCGCGGCATCGCCGGCTTCCGCACGCCGGAAGCGTGCGCCGACGCGTTCGCGGCGTACTTCGCCTGGCGCGCGCCGCGCGAGCGCCCGTCACCTACGTCCGCGAAGCACGAGAAGGACGCCTTTCGGCTGCTCGAGTCCCTCGGCATTCCCGTTGTCGAGCAGCAGGTCGCCCGCGCGCCAGATTTCGCCCATGCGATTCCCTACCCCGTGGCGGTCAAGGTCATTGGCGTCGAGCACAAGACCGAGGTTGGCGGGATTGCGCTCGACGTTTCCGAAAAGGAATTCCGGAAACACACCAAGGGTGAAGCGGTGCTCGTGCAGCGCATGGTCAAAGGCCTCGCCGAAGCGATCGTCGGCTACCGCGTCGACCCCGTGGTCGGCCCGCTGGTGCTGGTCGGCGCCGGCGGCACGCTCGCCGAGCTCTACCAGGATGTCGCCCTCGCGCTCGCGCCGGTGAGCGAAGCCGAGGCGATGGCGATGATCGAGCGAGTGAGGGGACTTTCGGTGCTGCGCGGCTATCGCAACCTGCCGCGCGGCGACGTCCAGGCGCTGGCGAGAGCGGTCGCGGCGCTTTCCCGGCTATGCTCCGTGGCAACGATCCAGGAGGCGGAGATCAATCCGCTCATCGTCGGCGCCGGCGGCGTCGTTGCCGTCGACGCGCTGGTCGTAACCAAGGAGTGACGATGGATTTTCATCTCGCCCCCGAGCAGCAGCAGTTCCGCGACTCCGTTCTGAAGTTCTCTCAAAAGGAGCTTGCGGCGGGAGCATTGGCCAGGGCCCACGACCCCCAGTACCCGTGGGACGTGGCGAAGAAGATGGCGAAGCAGGGATTGCTCGGCATCACCATCCCGGAAGCGGACGGCGGCCAGGGCGGCACGCTGATGGACGCGGTGCTCGCGATCGAGGCGGTCGCCTCGGCCTGCCCGCGCAGCGCCGACGTCATCCAGGCGGGCAACTTCGGACCGATCCGGGTCCTGGCCGAATATGGCTCGGCCTCGCAAAAGCAGCACCTGAAGAAACTCCTGGCTGGAGAAGCCGTCATCTCCGTCGGCATGACGGAACCGGAGGCCGGCTCGGCGGTGACCGACCTCGCCACCAAGGCAACGCGCGACGGCAAAGGCTGGCGCGTCAGCGGCTCGAAGATCTTCACCACGCATTCCGCGTACGCCGACCTGATCCTCACCTACGTGCGCTTCGGCCCCGGCGTCGGCGGCATCGGCTCGGTGCTGGTCGAGGCGAAGGACGTTCGCCGCGGGAGAAAGTCGCACTTCATGTCCGGCGAGGAATGGGCCGAGTTGCACTTCGACAACGTGTTCGTGCCCGAGGCGATGGTTCTCCTCGGCGAGGGCGGCTTCAAGAAGCAGATCGCCGGCTTCAACGTCGAGCGCATCGGCAACGCCGCGCGCTCGCTCGCGCTCGGCCGCTACGCCTTCGAGCAGGCACGCGCCTGGGCGCTCGAGCGCAAGCAGTTCGGCAAGCCGCTCGCCGAGTTCCAGGGCCTGCAGTGGAAGTTCGCCGACATGAAGCTCAAGCTCGAGTCGGCGCAGCTGCTCCTCTACAAGGCGGCGGCCAGCGCCGACCGCGGCCTGCCTTCGCCCGAGGACACCGCGCTCGCCAAGCTCGCCTGCAACCAGGCCGGCTTCGACGCCGCGAACGAATCGCTGCAGGTGATGGGCGCCACCGGCTACAGCCAGGAGACCCTGGTCGAATACTGCCTGCGCCGCTGCCGCGGCTGGATGATCGCCGGCGGCTCGGTCGAGATCCTCAAGAATCGCATCGCCGAATCGATTTTCGACCGCACCTTCCCGCAGCGCGGGGGATAACGGACACAAGGGAATCCATGGAACCGCTCTCCGCTTTTTTCAGCCGGTATCTCGCGGCCTTCGGCAACCCGACGCAGATCGCTACGTTCTACAACGAGCCCTTCATCGCCGCGCGCGGCGGCACGATACGGCTCTGCCAGACGAAGAAGGAGATCGAGGCGTTCTTCAAGGACGTCCTGGAGAAGTATCGCGCCAAGGGTTTCGACGGCGGCAAGCTGCTGGCGATCGACGCGGCCGAGCTGGGCGTCAACGGCGGCCGGGCGATCGTCCGCTGGGCGTACCAGGACCGCGCCGGACGGACGCTGTGGGAATCGACCTTCTCCTACAACCTCTACAGCGTCGGCAGAGCCTGGAAGATCGTCCTCCAGACCCTGCACGACGAATGACGCCCCAGCCGCACCCGACCCTCAAGGAGAGACCCATGAAGCTTCGCCTGCCTCGCCTCGCCGCGGCACTTGTGCTCGCCACCGCGACCGCCGCCGCAGCGGCCGCCGATCTGAAGGTGTTCAGTACCACTGCGCTCACCGAGATCTGGCTGGAACTGAAGCCGAAGTTCGAGGCGCGCGGCCACAAGCTCGAGCTGGCGCTGCAACCCTCGGGCGCGATCGGCAAGCGCGTCGCCGGCGGCGAAGCGGGCGACGCGATCGTCAGCACCACCGCGGGCATCGAGGCGCTCGAAAAGGGCGGCAAGATCGCCGCCGGCACGACCCGCACGCTGGCGAGCTCCGGCATGGGAGTCGCGGTGCTCAAGGGCGCGCCGAAGCCCGACATTTCCACGCCCGAAGCTTTCAAGCGGGCGCTCCTTGCGGCGAGGTCCGTCGCCTACTCGGATCCGGCCGGCGGCGGCGCGAGCGGCGCGGCCTTCGTCAAAGTCCTGAAGGACCTCGGCATCGCCGATGCGGTCAACGCCAAGGCGAAGCTCGGTCGCGGCGTTCCCAACGCGGAGTTCGTGGTCAAGGGCGAGGCGGACATCGCCATCCAGCAGATTCCCGAGCTCATGGTGGTCCACGGCGTCGACATCGTCGGCCCGCTGCCCGCGCAGCTGCAGACCGTGACCGGATTCGCGACCGCGGTGCTGGCGGGCAGCAAGCACCCGGCGGAAGCCCGGGCGCTCGTCGATTTCCTTGCATCGCCGGAAACGCTCGCGCTGCTCAAGTCGCGGGGCTTCGACGTCAAGCCGCAGCCGTGATCGAAAGCCTGGCGCGGCTGGTGAACGCCGACGCCGCGATCGTGCGGTGGGGCCGCCAGATGAACGAGACGTTCATGGTCGAGGTCGGCGACCAGCAATACCTGTTGCAGATAGAAAACGGGTTGATCCGGAAGGTGGAGAAAGGCCCGTTCGTGCAGCGCACCTGGCGCTTCGCGATCCGCGCCAGGCGCGAAGCGTGGGAGAAGTTCTGGCAGAAGACCCCCGCGCCGGGCTGGCATGATCTCTTCGGCCTGCTCCGGCGCGGCGAGGTCGCGTTCGAGGGCGACCAGAGGGTGCTGATGGCGTACCTGCAGTACGTGAAGCTCGTGCTTGCCGCGCCGAGGAAGGCATGAAGCTCGAATCGATCGTCGGCCGGTACGCGCATATCGAGAATCACCGGATCTATTTCGAGGAGGCGGGCCAGGGAATTCCCCTGCTTTGTCTCCACACCGCGGGCTCGGACGGCCGTCAATACCGCGCGGTGCTGAACGACGCGCAGATCACCCAGAATTTCCGCGTCATCACCTTCGACATGCCGTGGCACGGCAAGTCCTCGCCGCCCGCGGGCTGGGAGAAGGAGGACTACCGCCTCACCACGGGCTCGTACACCGCGATGATCATGGGCTTCGCCCGCGCGCTCGGGCTGGAGAAACCCGTGGTGATGGGCTGCTCGATCGGCGGACGGATCGTGCTCGATCTCGCGCTCAAGCACGCGCGCGAGCTGCGCGCGCTGGTCGGCCTGCAGAGCGGCGCCTTCGTCGAGCGCTACTACGACTCGTCCTGGCTCGACCATCCCGAGGTGCACGGCGGCCGCGCCTGCGGCGCGCTGGCCTACGGCCTGATGTCGCCGCTCAGCCCGGAGAAGGAGCGCTGGGAGACGGTCTGGCACTACATGCAGGGCGGGCCGGGCGTTTTCACCGGCGATCTCTACTTCTACCAGGTCGAAGGCGACATCCGCGGCCGCATCGGCGAGATCGACACCTCGCTCTGCCCTCTCTATCTCCTCACCGGCGAGTACGACTACTCGGCTTCGCCGCGCGACACCGAGGCGGTGGCGGGGCGCGTCAAGGGAGCGAAGTTCACGACGATGAAAGGCCTCGGGCATTTCCCGATGAGCGAGAACCCCGAAGCCTTTCTCGGCTACCTCAGGCCGATCCTCGACGAGATCAAGGCGCGGGCGTAGTCGACGCGCGCCACCTCGGCGATACCGCCGCCCGCGACGCGGCCCTCCACCAGCTCGTAGCCCATCAGCGCGAACACCCGGTTGCGGATGAAAAGCGGCCGCGAATTACCGTACCAGTCGACGCACGACGCGCGGCAGCCGTCGTCGGTATTCGCCGGCGCGGCATCGAGCGTCCCAAGCTCCGAGAAGTTCAACGAACTGTTTTTCAGGTAGAGAACGGCGGCCGATGCGCGGCGCAGCTGGTGCCGCATGGCGCGCTCGCCGCCGCCGATGATCGGCAGCCCGAGCAGTCCATCCTCCGAGCGGTAGAAGAAACCGTGGCTGCGGGTCTCGCCCTGCGCCGCGTTCTCGCGCCGGTACTGGCCGGCCTTCACCGGGTACGGCGCGAGCCGCAGGCTGGTGAAGAGCAGGTCCTTGCCTGCCGAGCCGATGGCCACGGCGTCATTGCCCAGCGCTTCCAGGCGATCGACGCGATGGTTGAGCGGCAACCCGAAGCTCGCCCCGTCCGAGTAGCGCACCGCGTACAGGCTCTGCCCGCCGTAGAGCAGGTACGAGCCGACGAAGCGGTTCTGCAGCTGCCAACCCGCGACCGAAGGCAGCGCCTGGTAGCTCTCCGCCGGCGCGGCGTCGCGGCCGTCCGAGAACTTCGAGAGGTGCACCCGCAGCAGCGAAAGATCACCCGCCCGGGCTTCGCTCGACCACATCGCCTCGCCGCGGCCGTTGGCGCGCACCAGCACGTTGAGGAACCCGTCGCCGCCCTCGAGGAACGAGAACTGGTCGATCGGGCTGCCGGCGACCTTGAGCGAGCTGGGCGCCGAGCCGTCGAGCGGGATGCGGAACACCGCCGACTTCACGTTCCAGACGAACACGGAATTCGGCGAGACGTAGAACACCCGCCCGGAGGGCCCCATCACCGAGGTGCTCTCGCAGGTCATCTCGGCCTTGGCGAGGTCGCAGACCGAGACCGTGTGGAGCGCGAGGCCTTGCGCCGGGTCGAGCGGCTCGTCGCTGCGGTAGATACGGGTCGCCGGCGCGATGCGCTTGAACTCGCCCTGGCCCCACTGGCGCATCGCCGGCAGCGCGTCGTACGGGCTGCCGCGCCAGGGATTGAGATAGAGCGGCGAGTAGAACACGAGCTTCGAGCCGATCAGGCGGCTCGCGTAGTTGCGCGACGAGTAATAGTCGTTCGAGCGCAGGTGGTAGGTGGCCTTGTACGAGAGGCCGCCCGACGGCGAGACGTTGAACAGGCCGATCTCGGTGCCGCCGCGCGCATAGCTGTAGCCGATGACGGCGATGGTGTCGCCCCAGATCAGCATCTCGTCGTACCAGGCGCCGCCCGGCTCGATGCCGGGACCGAAGGCGTCGATCGCCGCGACGGGTCGCAGGTCATTCACCGCGACGGTGAAGAGGCGCCCGCGCCGCAGGATCACCAGGTGCTCGCCGTGCAGCTTGACGATGCCGCCCTCGTCGACCCCGGCGTGCTGGACGTTGGTCACCGAGCCGGCTTCCGCAGCAACCATCGATGCCGGCGCCGCGGCAACGGCGCCCAAGCCCTTCGCGGATTGCGCCCTTTGCACGTCGCGCCGGCGCTTGTGCTCCTCGGCCCAGCGATCGAAAAGCGCGGCGAGCTCCTGCTCGCTGGCGAAAGGCTTGAGGGTCTTGCGCGGCGCGGTCGATTCCGCGGCGCCAGCGGCGAGCGGCAGGAGCGCCGCGAGCAAAACGACGAGCAGATGTGACTTTTTCGGCATGGTAGCCTCCGTTGGTGTTGGTCTTCCCATGCCTTGAACGGAGCAAAGGCCTCCGCGGGTTAAGTCGGTGGCATAGACCTGCCCTCCTGGCTTTGGGACTTCTGGCGGGCTGCGTGCACGACAACCCGCTGTACAACGCCCAGAGACAGGGCGCGATCGACAGGCTGGACGTGACCGCGCTCAGGCCGCAGGAAATGGCGGAGACCGTCGCGCTGCCTGCTGTCGGTATTTCAGTGGATTTTCTGGACACGAACGGATGGTTCCGCGTTCGGGGCCCCGACGCGGGCGTAGCCTTTGCCAAGAACGTCGATCCCGCGCGTCGCCACACTGCCGGGGTTGTGGTCGGCGCGGTCTTCCCGCCGCGCACGGACTTCTCGACTCTGGACGACTTCTTCCGCTACAGCAAAGCGGATCTCGAAACCACCCGGGACAAGGCCAACGACCTCGAATTCGTCGTCGAGCCGAGCACTGTCGTCGCGCCCTTCTGTGTGGCGTTGCACCGCAGGACAAAAGCGTCCGCAGCAAGCATAGGGATGGCATGGCGAACCCTGACCACGGAAACGCACGAGTACCTGTGCCGGCATCCCTATCGCGCGCGTCAGTTCGTAAAGCTGCACTACTCCGAACGGTTCTTCACAAGCGACAATATTCCGGGCGTGCGCGCCCGGGCGGACGACATGTTCAAGCGAATCGCGTTCCTGGAATGAAGTCGTCTCGACGGTGGCGCTCATTGGCGCTGCTCGCCGCATTGGCGAGCGCGGTTTGCCATGCCTTTCCCGACAAGCCGGTGCGCTTCGTGGTCGGCTTCACGCCCGGCGGGCCGAGCGACATCCTGGCGCGCGCGCTCGGCCAGAAGCTCGCCGAGCGCTGGAAGCAGCAGGTCGTGGTCGAGAACCGGCCGGGCGCCGGCGGCAACATCGCCGCCGCCGAGGTCGCGAAGAGCGCGCCCGACGGCCACACCTGGCTGCTCGGCAACAACAGCATCCTCGCCACCAACCAGAGCCTGTACCGCTCGCTGCCCTACGATCCGGTGAAGGATTTCGCGCCGGTGGCGCTGGTCGCCGTGCAGCCCAACATTCTTGTCGTTCACCCTTCCCTTTCCGTTTCTTCCGTGGCGGAACTGATCAAGCTTGGAAAAGAGAATCCAGGGAAGCTGAACTACGCCTCTTCTGGCGCCGGGGCGGCCGCGCACCTCGCCGGCGAGCTGTTCAAGACCATGGCCGGCGTCGAGATGGTGCATGTGCCGTACAAGGGCGCGCAGCCGGCGCTCACCGATCTCCTTGCCGGCCAGGTGCAGCTCATGTTCGCCACCTCGGCTTCGGTCATTCCCTACGTGAAGGCCGGACGCCTGCGCGCGCTCGCGGTCACCACCGCACTGCGCTCGCCCTCGGTACCCGAGCTGCCGACGGTCTCGGAAGCCGGATTGCCGGGCTTCGAGGCCACGACCTGGCACGGCGTCGTGGTTCCTGCCGCAGTTTCCCCTTCCCTCGTTCAAACGCTCAACGAGAGCATCAACGCGGCGCTGAAGGAACGGGACCTGCATGAACGACTCTCTGCCCTCGGCGCCGAGGTGACCACCGGCACGCCGCGCGAATTCGCCGACTACATCGCGCGCGAGATTCCGAAGTGGAGCAAGGTCGTGAGGGATTCCGGCGCTAGGGCCGAGTGAACTCGAGGATGTCGAGCCCGGCGTAGCGATCGCCGAGGTAGATCAGGCCGTTCCCGTCCACGTCGACGTCGTTGCTCTGCGGCGCGACCTTGCCCGCCGCCGGCTCGGGAATGAAGTGGCCCACTTCCTGCGGCGCCGACGGATCGGCGACATCGACGATGCGCAGCCCGCCGGAAAACCAGGTGCAGTAGACGAGCGTGCCGTCCATGTGCTCCTGGAACTGGTGTGCGCCGAAGCGTCCCGGCGCGGCGCGGCTCCACGGCGAATCGAGCTCGCTGACTTCGAAGATGGACAGCGGCCGGATGTTCTTCAGATCGGAAACATCGAACACCCAGAGGCAGCCGTGCGGCCGACCCTTGCGCCGCTCCATCTCGTCGGCCGAATGCGCGTGGTCTTCCTCGTCGATCGCCACCGCGATGCGCCTGCCGCCGATCGGCTTCGGCACCGGCATGAAGGTATGCGAAGGCTCCGGAAACGGCGGGTGATAGTTGTACGCGCCGAGCGTGCGCGGCTTGCGGATGTTCGAAACGTCGATCACGGCAACACCGCCGTGCCAGCAGCCCGCCCAGAGCTCGTCGCCGAAGCGCAGCGCGTGGTGCAGGCGATTGCGCCGGCCTTGCCAGGTGGGCTTCTCGCCGCCGGCGGTGTGCTGCCCCGGCATCCACCAGCGCGACACCTCCTCGGGTTTCGCCGGGTTGCGCAGGTCGTAGATCACCAGGATGTTGCCGACGTAGCCCTCCATCTCGGTGGAGATGTAGGCGTACTGCTCGTCCATGTCGAAGCGGTGCACGCCGCGGCCGTGGGTGCGGTGATGCGTGATCAGCTTCGGCTTCGCGCGGTTCGAGACGTCGTAGACCTTGAAGCCGCCCTCGCGGTAGCCGTCTTTTTCCGGCGCACCGTCGGCCGACTTGCGTCCGCCCTTCCCCATGTTCTGCTCGACGTTGACGATCATGAGGTCGCCGGCAACGCGAGCCTTGTGGCTGTGGGAGTCTTTTTCCTCAAGAAAAACCTGGGTCAGGAGCCGAGGCTTGCGAGGATCGGACACGTCCAGAATCGACGTGCCGAGCCCTTCCTTGTTGGTGATATGGCCGACGTAGGCGTATTTCCCCTCGACCGTCACCTGCCCCGCGCCCGGCAGCTCGAGGCGGGCGAGGCGCTTCACGTTCCTCGCCAGGTTATTCGGGCTTGGCACCGGAGATCCTCACGATCTCGGCCCAGCGCGCGATTTCCTCCTTCAGCATGCGCGCGAATTCCTCGGGCGAATTGCCGACCGGCTCGGTGCCCTGCTCGACCAGCTTCTGGCTCAGCTCGGGCGAGTGCGCGGCGCGCACGGTCGCATCGGCGAGGGTCTTCACGATCTCCCGCGGCGTCGCCGCCGGCGCGAGCAGCGCATACCACACCGGCACCTCGACGTCCGCGACGCCCGCCTCCTTCATGGTCGGCACGTCGGGCATGAGCGCGGAGCGCTTCGGCGACAGCACCGCGAGCGCGCGCAGCCGGCCGTTCTTCACGTGGCCGAGGATGGCGGGCACGTTGGCGAAACTGAAGTGCACCTCGCCCGCGATCACGGCGGTCAGCGAAGCGGCGGTGCCCTTGTACGGGATGTGCACGATCTGCGCTCCGGTGCGCGCCTTGAACAGCTCCCCGGCGAGATGCTGCGAGGTGCCCGAGCCCGCCGAGGAATAGTTCATCGCGCCCGGCCGGGCGCGCGCCTGCGCAAGCAGCTCCTTCACGCTGCCGCCCGCGCTCGAGTGCGCGACCAGCAGGTTCGGGCTCTCGGCGAACACCGAAACCGGCGCGAAATCGCGCTCCGCGTCGTAGGTCAGGTTCTTGTAGAGCGACTTGTTGATCGCCAGCGCCGAGGTGGTGAACAGCAGCGTGTAGCCGTCGGGCGCCGCCGTGGCGACCATCGCGCTGGCGATGTTGGTGGTCGCGCCGGGCCGGTTTTCGACCACGTACTGCTGGCCGAGATACTCCGACAGCTTCGGCGCGAGCAGCCGCGCCATGATGTCGGTGCCGCCGCCCGGCGGGAAGCCGACCAGCACCCGCACCGGCCGCGTCGGATAGGATTGCGCGACCGCGCTCGCCGCGAATGCCAGAAGGAAGCCTGCAACAATGCGTCTCATGTCCTCGGATCGTACCTATGGAAGCCGTTGAAATCGAGACCGGTTCGCCGCCGCGGGCGGCGGTGATCTGGCTGCACGGCCTGGGCGCCGACGGACACGATTTCGAGCCGATCGTGCCCGAGCTGCGCCTGGAGCGGGCGGTGCGCTTCGTCTTCCCGCACGCGCCGGTGCAGCCGGTGACCATCAACCAGGGCATGCGCATGCGCGCCTGGTACGACATCTTCCAGTTCGGCGGCGGGCGCGAGGACGACAAGGGAATTCGCGCTTCGCAGGCCTTGATCGCAAAGCTGATCGAAGCGCAGCCGGTGCCCCCGGAAAAGATCGTCCTCGCGGGCTTTTCGCAGGGCGGAGCGATCGCGCTGCAGACCGCGCTTCGCTATCCGAAGCCTCTGGCCGGGGTGATGGCGCTCTCCACCTACCTGCCCCTCGCGGCAACGCTGGCCGCCGAGCGCGCGGCGCCGAACGCGCAGGTGCCGATCTTCATGGCGCACGGGCAGTACGACGAGATCATCCCGATCGAGCGCGCCCAGGCTTCCCGCGACGCCCTGCAGAAGCTCGGCCACAAGATCGAGTGGCACGAGTATCCGATGCCGCACTCGGTGTGCGGCGACGAAGTCCGGGATATTTCGGCCTTCCTGGCTAGGCTTCTCTGACCATCCCCCGGAATCGGACGAGCTCGTAGTCCTCGCCGCTCTCCGGGGAGCCCTGCGGCATGAAGACGTGCTGGCGACCCTCCAGCTCGGTCTCGAGGTTCTGGCCGCGGGGGTAGATTCCCGCCTTGAGCGCGACCGAGGTCTCGCCCGAGCCGAGTACCGGCGACGGCAACAGCACGCCGACATGATCGCCGAGGCCGCGCAGCGAAAACTTTGCGACCGCCGGCGCCCGCGACAGGGTCTGGATGCCGACTCGCGCCTCCTGCGTGCTCGTCCGGTTGACGCGGCACACCATGCCCACCACCCAGTTCGCGCCGCCGTCGGGCTGCATGGCGAGCAGCGTGCCAACGCGCAGCCAGTCGCCCTTCACCTGCGGCACCACCGCGCCGATGCCGCCGGCGCTGACGTTGTCGACGATCCAGCTCTCGGCGTCCCTGGTTTTCGCTTCGAAGTCGAGCGAGCTGCTCGCGCCGCCGAGCGCTTCGAGCACGCCGTCGAAGCCGTGCGCGATCGCGAGGCGCGACTTGACCGCGTGCCGCGGGTGCCGCCGCGCCGGCGGCTCCGGCGCCCAGCAGAGCGCGAGGTGGCGCAGCACCTCGAGCAGCGCCTCGGGGTCGGCGCCGGCGAGGTTGAGGTCGGAGCGGATCTGCCCGGTGGTTTCCAGGCGCTTGGCGATTTCCTGCAGGCGCGCCACGGCCGGCCCGGGACCGAAGTGCCGCAGCGTCGGCGCGCGCTTCGGCGCCTTAGCCTTGCGCACCGGCGCCATCGGCTGCGACAGGTCGGTCCAGAAGAGGAGCTCGCGCGCCGGGTCGGTGGCGATGACGAAGTTGCCGGCGAGCTCGCTCACCACCTTCTCGGCGAGCTCGATCTCGGCCGGCAGCAGGCCGTCGGGCGAGCTGGCGCTGAACATCGCCACTTTCAGGAACTCGATGCGCGCGTCGCCGATGCCGCGCGCCTCGGCGGCGGCGAAGACGTTGTTGATCACGCCCCAGACCTTGGGATCGACCGGCCCGTAGCGCATGTGCTGCCACTTGATCTGCTGCGTGAGAGCGCGCAAGGCCCGCACCGCGGCCGTCGCCAGGCCCCGGGCGTCGTTCGCCTGCAGGAAGCCGTCGACCGCGCGCGCCCACGCGAGACCGGCCTGGCGCCAGTACTCGTGCATCTGCGTCCAGAGCAGGTTCTCCTGGTAGCGCGAAGGGCGCGTCGCGCCGAAGTAGTCGCGCGAGAGCTTGCGCAGGCGCGCTTGCGCGGCTTCGTCGACCGCGCCGGTGAGCTGCAGGCGCTCCGCTGGCTTGAAGCCCGACGCGGTGCTCACCGACTCGTGCCAATGCGAAAGCTCGTCGAGCGCCTTCAGTTCCTGAGCGGGAAGCGTGTCGAGAATGCGACGCGCTTCCTTGGGGTTGGCCATGGGATGATCGGCCTTGCCCCCGAATAGATTCAGCATCGTCACCTCCCCCCGCAGAAATCGTAGCACGCGATGGCAGAATACGGACTGATGGAAGAGTTGGTCTCGGGGTATACCGTAGTGCATCCGATCGGGCAGGGCGGGCAGGCGACGGTCTACCTCGCCGAGCGCGAGCACGACGGGCTGCGCGTGGCGCTGAAAGTCCTCGACCGCCGGCTGCGGGCCGATGCGATTTTCCGGGAGCGCTTCGTGCGCGAGTACAAGCTGCTCGCGAGCCTCAACAACGACCACGTGGCGCGCATCTACGACCAGGGCTTCGCCGGCGACCAGGCGTACATCGCGATGGAATTCCTGCCCTCGGGGACGCTCGCGACGCGCATCCACGAAGGCCTTTCGACGCGCGCCGCGCTGCGCCTCACGCTGCAGATCGCCCGCGCCCTCGACGCGATCCACGAGAAGGGCATCGTCCATCGCGACCTCAAGCCCTCGAACATCCTGTTCCGCGCCGACGGCCGGCCGGTGATCGTCGATTTCGGCCTCGCCAAGGACCTCGGCGCCAACAGCACGCTGACCATCGCCGGCAAGCTCCTCGCGACGCCGCGCTACATGAGCCCCGAGCAGTGCATGGGCAAGGAGGTCGACACGCGCTCCGACCTCTACAGCCTCGGCGTGGTGGTCTACGAGATGCTCTCCGGCAGGAAGATCTTCGACTCCGCCAACCCGGCGGAGCTGGTGCGCCTCCACATCAACGAGCCGTCGCCGCGCCTCCCCGAGACGCTCGCGGTGCACCAGGCTTTCCTCGACCGCCTGCTCGCCAAGGCGCCCGAGGAGCGCTTCCAGAGCGCGGCCGAAGTCTGCGAGGCGGTGTCGGCATGAACCGGGGAGAGAAGCAGTACCTCGAGCTGCTCGGCGAAGTGCTGGAGCGCGGCGCACGCAAGACCGACCGCACCGGCACCGGCACACTCTCGCTCTTCGGCCGGCAGCTGCGCTTCCCGCTCGGCGAGGGCTTTCCGCTGCTCACCACCAAGAAGCTGCACTTCAAGTCGATCCTCTACGAGCTGCTCTGGTTCCTGCGCGGCGACACCAACGTGCGCTGGCTGCAGGAGCGCGGCGTGTCGATCTGGGACGAGTGGGCGGACGAAAAAGGCGAGCTCGGCCCGGTCTACGGCTATCAGTGGCGTCATTGGCGGACACCGGATGGACGCGAGATCGATCAGATCAAGGACCTCATCAAGAACATCACGGCGAAACCGGATTCGCGTCGTCATCTCGTCACCGCCTGGAATCCCGCCGACGTCGACAAGATGGCCTTGCCGCCCTGCCATGCGCTGTTCCAGTTCTACGTCGCCAACGGCAAGCTCTCCTGCCAGATGTACCAGAGGAGCGCCGACCTCTTCCTCGGCGTGCCGTTCAACATCGCCTCCTACGCAGCGCTGACTGTGATGGTCGCGCAGGTTGCGGGCCTCGCAGCCGACGAGTTCGTGCTCACGCTCGGCGACGCTCATCTCTACCTCAATCATCTCGAGCAGGCACGGCTGCAGCTCGAGCGCCAGCCGAAGCCGTTTCCGCGCTTGAAGCTGAACCCGAAGGTGAAGGACATCTTCGCCTTCGCCTACGAGGACTTCACGCTCGAGGGCTACGAGCCGCATCCGGCGATCAAAGCACCCATAGCCGTGTAATGCGGCGGTCCAAGCACATCGCATTGGGCCTGCTGGCCCTGGTTTCCTTTCTCGGCCCTTTTGCGGAAGCCCTCGTGACCGGGAACGTCGAGCCCTACGGCAAGTGGGAGCTCGGCGAGACCTTCGTCGGGCTGGCGCTGATCTTCTGGTGGTACCACGTCGACAAGACCGAGCACGGCTACCGCGCCGGGCCGCTGATGAACGGCGGCATGCTGCTCGCCGCGATCGTGGCGATGCCGGTCTATTTCATCCGCTCTCGCGGCTGGAAGCGCGGCGCGCTGGCGACCGCGGTCGCGCTCGGCGTGTTCGCGCTGCTGCTCGGCCTCGGCGAAGCCGCCGAATGGCTGGGCAAAAAAACGGGGCCCGCCTTAGGGGGATAGAGGACGGGCCCCGGGGGAGGAACGCTTCGAGCGGGCGCTCTCGCTAGAGGCTGCCCTTCGAAAGGAATTGCACGGCGTAGATGAATCCCGCCGCGCTGAAGAAATAGACGAACAGGCCCACGTGCCGGTTGCGCCGCCGCGGCGAGCTGTAGACGCGGGAAAACCAGGCCATGCCGAGCACGACGGCAAGCGAGCCGAGCACGGCCGTGCCCGCGGAGATGCTCTGGCCGAACGCCTGCGAGACCCAGCCGTTGGGGGAGATTGCCTTGTAGATGCTCCCGGCCACGCCGAGCGGCACCAGTGCGAGAATCACGCCGCCGACCAGCGTCTGCAGCGCCGAAGAAGCTTCCTGCTTCAGTTTCGCGGATTCGTAATGCATGGCCCCGCACCACCTGCAAAGCGCATGCCTGGGCCACCGGAGCTAGTCCAAACAGTCCCTTGCGCGTCATCCGTGATGGATTTCCACCCGCCTGTCCGTCGCCTGCGGGCGACGCCGATCGCGGGCATTTTCCGAATTCCCTATGAACCTCGGGTGTCGCAGATGGACGACGGGCCTTAGCATCGCGCGATGCGTCTCTCGGTGCTCGACCAATCGCCGGTGATCAGCGGCCTCGGCGCGCGGCGGGCGATCGAGGAGACGCTCGCACTCGCGCGCCGCGTCGAGGCGCTCGGCTATCACCGCTACTGGCTCGCCGAGCACCATGCGATCGCCGCGCTCGCCGATCCCTGCCCCGAAGTGCTGCTCGCGCGCCTGGGCGCGGAGACGAAGCGCCTGCGCGTGGGCACCGGCGGCGTGCTCCTTCCCTACTACAGCGCCTTTCGCGTCGCCGAGACCTTCCGCATGCTGGAAGCGCTCTATCCCGGCCGCATCGACCTCGGCCTCGGCCGCGCGCCGGGCGGCAACCTGCGCACCGCACAGGCGGTCGGCGGCGGCGCCATGCCCGACGCGCGCGACTTCGACCAGCAGGTGTGGCAGCTGCGCGAGCATTTCCACGGCAGCCTGCCCGACGACCATCCGTTCAAGCGCGTGCGGCTGCAGCCCGAGGTCGATACCGCGCCGCAGATCTGGCTGCTCGGCTCGTCGGACTACAGCGGCGCGCTCGCCGCCGAGCTCGGGCTGCCGTTCGCCTTCGCGCACTTCATCAATCCGCAGGGTGGCGACGATATCGCTCGCGCCTACCGAAAGGCTTTCAAGGGTGAAAAGCCGCAGGTGATCGTCTGCACGTTCGCCATCTGCGCCGAAACCGAAACGGAAGCGGAACGCCTGGCGGCGCCGATCGACCTGCGGCGGCTGCACATGGCGCTCGACATCGACTCGCCGGTGCCGACCTACGAAGAGGCCGCCGCGCACAAGTATTCTCAGGAAGAGAAACGCTACGTGATGGGCCAGCGCGCCCGGGCCGTGATCGGCGACGCGGCGCGTTGCAAGCGCGAGCTCACCGAGATGGCAGCGCGCTACGAGGCGGACGAAATGATGGTCCTCACCATCACCGGCGACTATGCCTCGCGGACACGCTCCTACGAGTTGCTCAGCGAAGCGCTGCGCTGAGCAATTCCGCGAGGTGCAGCGTCGGCCGGCCCGACAGCGCCTCGATCTGCTCGCGGCAGGAAAACCCGTCGGCGAGCACCTGCGCCTTCGGCGCGCGCTCGAGCGCCGGCAAGAGCTCCAGGCCGGCGATGCGCAGCGAGGCGTCGTAGAACTCGGGGCGATAGCCGAACGAGCCCGACATGCCGCAGCAGCCGCTATCCGGAGTTTTCAGATCGAGGCCAGCGAGGAGAGCGCGCTCGGCCTTGGTCCCCCAAAGCGCCTTCTGGTGGCAATGGCCGTGCAGCAGCACTTCGCCTTCGACCTTCGGCGCGAAGTCTCGCTCCCGCAGGAATTCCGCGAGGCTCCTCGTCCGGT
>DATNCP010000215.1:0-6211 GCA_035607175.1 Burkholderiales bacterium | reverse complement strand
GGCGAAGCCGCCGACCTGGACAAAGCGAAGAAAGCAGTGGAACTCGCCGTATTGATGGCGGACAAGCAGCTCGACCTCTTCAGGTAGACCATGGACACGAACCAGACGGGCGATCTCTTCACCACCAACGGCGACGACTCGGCGCCGATCGAGCAGCACGCCTCGCACGCCTACCTCGGCTACGCGGTCTCGACCGTCAAGTCGCGGGCGCTGCCCGAGATCGCCGACGGCCTGAAGCCGGTGCAGCGGCGGATCCTCTACGCGATGGGCGACACGCCGGGCGGCGGCCAGTCGTTCTCGAAGTGCGCGCGCTACGTCGGCGAGGTGCTCGGCAAGTACCACCCGCACGGCGACAGCTCCACCTACGAGGCGCTGGTGCACCTCGCGCAGCCGTTCTCGATGCGCTACCCGCTGATCGACGGCCAGGGCAACTTTGGTTCGAGGGACGGGGACGCAGCCGCCGCGTATCGATATACAGAAGCGAAGCTTTCCCGCTACGCCGAGTTGCTGCTCAGCGAAATCGGCGAGGGCACCGTCGATTTCCAGAAGAACTACGACGGGAAATTCGACGAGCCGGTCCTGCTGCCGGCGCGCCTGCCGTTCGGCCTGCTGAACGGCAGCTTCGGCATCCCGGTCGGCTTCTCGACCCGCATTCCCTCGCACAACCTGAAGGAAGTCGCTGCCGCCGCCGCGCACGTCATCAAGCACCCGCGCGCGAAGCTCGAGGACGTCCTCGACCTGATCCCCGGCCCCGATTTCCCCGGCGGGGGCCAGATCATCTCGCCGAAGGAAGAGATCAAGGAGGCCTACAGCACCGGCCGCGGCTCGCTCGTCCTGCGCTGCAAGTGGGAGAAGGAGCAGCTCGCCCGCGGCCAGTGGCGCGTGGTGGTCACCGAGCTGCCGCACGGCGTATCGGTGAAGCAGGTGATGGAGGAAATCGAGGCGCTGGCCAATCCCAAGGCGCAAGGCAACAGGAAAGAGGTCTCGCAGGAGCAGCGGCGCATGAAGCAGTTCATCCTCGACCAGGTCGAGGGCGCGCGCGACGAGAGCGATCGCAAGTCGAAGCTGCGCCTGGTGATCGAGCCGCGCTCTTCGCGCCAGGACCCCGAGGAGCTGATGGCCGCGCTGATGGTGAACACGTCGCTCGAGACGCGCTACGCCATCAACCTCACCTGGATCGGCCGCGACGGCCTGCCGGACACCAAGGGCATCGTCGACATCCTGCGCGAGTGGGGCGAGTTCCGCATCGACACGGTGCGCCGCCGCACGCAGTTCCGCCTGACGAAGTGCGAGGAGCGCCTGCACATCGTCATGGGCCGGCTGATGGCGTACGTGAAGATCGACGAGATCATCAAGGTGATTCGCGCCAGCGAAGACCAGGCCGAAGCGCGGCTGAATCTGCAAAAGCGCTTCAAATTCACGGAAAGGCAGTCGGAAGACATCGTCAACCTGCGCCTCGGCCAGCTGACCAAGCTCGACGGCGTGTCGCTCAACGACGAGCGCAAGACGCTCGAGGCCGAGAGGAAAGGCCTCAAGGAGGTCCTCGGCGACGAGAAGGAACTCAGGAAACTGGTTATCGCTGAACTGAGCGAAGATTCCAAGAAGTTTGGCGACGAACGCCGCACCCTGATCAAGGCCGCCGAGCGCGCGCAGGTCGAGCGCACCGTGGTCGAGGAGCCGGTGACGGTGATCGTGTCGCGCAAGGGCTGGATCCGCGCGCGCACGGGGCACGGCCTCGATATTTCCCAACTGAGTTTCAAGGATGGCGATGCATTGCTGCAGACGCTCGAGTGCAAGACCACCGACCCGGTCACGGTGCTCGCCGCCTCGGGCAAGAGCTTTACCGTCGCGGCCGCCGACATCCCCTCGGGCCGCGGCGACGGCGCGCACGTCAACACGCTGGTCAATTCCGGCTCGGACGACATCGCCTGGCTGGGCGCGGGCAACCCGGAGCAGAAGCTGCTGATGAACAGCTCGGCCGGCCTCGGCTTCGTCTGCAAGCTCGGCGACCTCGCCACCAAGACGCGCCAGGGCAAGGACTTCATGAAAGTGGACGAGGGGGTTTCGGTGCAGAAGCCTGCGCTCCTGTCGCAGCCATACGTGGCAGCGCTGTCGTCGGACGCCAGGCTCCTGGTTTTCGCCCTGGAAGAGCTCCCGGAAAGGCCCAATGGCGGGGTCGGGGTGCAACTTATTGCCCTTCCGGAAAAAATATTCCTTTCTTCGGTGGCGGCGACCGACGGCAAGTCGCTGGTCGTGTCGGGGATCAAGCGCAAGAACCGCGCCGTGGAGACCCTCGACGCGAAACAGCTCGCCGAGCACATGGGCAAGCGCGCGCAGCGCGGTAAAGTCTGCGACGTCGGCTTCAGGCCGGATCGCCTCGGAGGCTAGCCATGCGTCGCTATTCGGTTCTCCTTCTCCTGCTCGCCGGCTGCGCGAGCGGGCAACAGAAGGGCCTCGAGCAGATCGAGACCATCGTCGTCGTCTACGCGGAGAACCGCAGCTTCGACCACCTGTTCGGCCTGTTCCCGGGTGCCGAGGGCATCGCCAACGCCACCGCCGAGCAGAAGACGCAGCTCGACCACGACGGCACGCCGCTCGCCAAGCTGCCGCCGGTCTACGTCGGCGGCAAGGCCTCGACCGCGTTTCCCGACAACCTGCCGAATGGCCCGTTCCGCATCGACCAGCCGCCGGTGAGCCGGCGCTTCGATGAAGTGCTGCCGAGCCCGATCCACAACTACTACCAGAACCGCGAGCAGATCAACGGCGGCCCGAACAACAAGTTCGTGGCGATGAGCAACGTCGGCGGCTGGGTGATGGGCTACTTCGACGGCTCGAAGATGAAGATGTGGCAATGGGCGAAGGACTACACGCTCGCCGACCATTTCTTCATGGGGGCGTACGGCGGCTCCTACCTCAACCACCAGTGGCTGATCTGCGCCTGCACGCCTAAAGACGTCGACGCGCCCGCCAACCAGCGCGCGCAGGTCGACGAGCGCGGCAACATCCGCAAGCGCCCGGACTCGCCGCCGTCGGTGATGCAGGGCCCGCCCCACCTCCTGGACGGGCGCGTGAGCCCCGACGGCTACACCGTCAACACCACGCAGCCGCCCTACCAGCCGAGCGGCATCCCGCCGGCCGCGGGCGCGAGCCCCGAGCTCGCCGATCCGGCCCGCCATCCGCTGCCGCCGTCGCGCGACAAGACGATCGGCGACACGCTCTCCGCGAAGGGCGTGAGCTGGGCCTGGTACGGCGGCGGCTGGGCGGAGGCCTCGCGCGACGGGCGCCAGGATCCGCGCGAGAAGCGCACGGTGATCTACGCGAACCGCCCGGGCTCGCTCTCCTTCCAGCCGCACCACCAGCCGTTCAACTACTACGAGCGCTTCGCGCCGGGCAAGCCAGACCGCGAGCAGCACCTCAAGGACTACGACGACTTCGCCGCCGCCATCGACAAGGGCACGCTGCCGCAGGTCTCGTTCTACAAGCCGGTGGGCCGGCTGAACCAGCATCCGAGCTATACGGACGTGACGAGCGGCGACGAGCACTTGAATGATCTCTTGTTGAAATTGCAAAAATCTCCCCAATGGAAGCGGATGGCCGTCATCGTTACCTACGACGAGAACGGCGGCTTCTGGGACCACGTGCCGCCGCCGCAGGGGCCGGGCTGGAGCGACCGCTGGGGGCCGGGCACGCGCATCCCCGCGATCGTCGTCTCGCCGTTCGCGCGCAAGGGGCACGTCGACAAGACCCTCTACGACACGACCTCGATCCTCAAGCTCATCACGCGCCGCTTCGGCCTCGAGCCGCTGCCCGGAGTGCGCGCCAACGTCGGCGACCTGAGCAACGCCTTCGCCTTCTAAAGAGCTGCTGCTCTCCGCGGCGATCCTCGCCGCGGCGGCGATCGCCGTCCTGACCGGCTGGCCGCTCCCGGATTCGCTTTCCGGGCTGCGCAGCGCCGGCCCATACGCCGCGCTCGTCGCCGGCGTCGTGCTCGCCTGGTGGTTCAACCGCGGCCGCGCCTTCGTCGTCGCGATCTCGATCCTCGGCGCGCTGCTGGCGTGGGACCTGGCGCACACCAAGGCGGTGTACACGCTGCTCGTGGTGCTGGTGCCGCTCAACATCCTGCTCGCCATGCTGCGGCCCGAGCGCGGCGCGCGCTACCGCGCTTCGTATGGATGGTTTGCGCTTTTGCTTCTTGAAGCCATTGCCGTTTACTTCGTTGCCAAGTCGCAAAATCCGGATCTCTCCCATTGGGCATTGAAGTCGCCGCCGATCGCGCTCGTCGGCCGCGTCGCCTTCGCCGCCGCGTTCGCCGCCAGCGTGTGGCGCGCCTGGCCGGACTACAAGCCGCTCCCGGTCGGGCTCGCCGGCGCGCTGATCGCCTTCTTCATCGCCGAGGCGTGGGCGACGGCGCCGGGGACCTACGCCGCCTTCATGACCGCCGCCGGGCTGATCCTCGTCGCCTCGCTCCTCCAGGAATCGCACCAGCTCGCCTTCCGCGACCCGCTCACCGGGCTGCCCGGCCGGCGCGCGCTGGAAGAGCGGCTGCGCGCGCTCGGCGGCCACTACGCCATCGCCATGGTCGACGTCGACCACTTCAAGAAATTCAACGACACGCACGGCCACGACATCGGCGACCAGGTGCTGAAGCTGGTCGGCGGCCGGCTGTCGCAGGCCGCGAAAGGCGGCGTCGCCTACCGCTACGGCGGCGAGGAGTTCAGCGTGCTCTTTCCCGGCGCGTCGGTCGACGATGCGGCGCGCGAGCTCGAGGACATCCGCAATTCGATCGAGACCTATCGCATGGCGGTGCGCTCACCCGACCGGCCGAAGCAGGCCGAGGAGGGCGCGAAGCGCCGCGGGGCGGGCGCGCCGGACAAGCAGCTCTCGGTCACCGTCTCGATCGGCGTCGCCGGCCCGAAGCAGGGCGCGACGCCGCAGCACGTGATCAAGGCCGCCGACGAAGCCCTCTACCGCGCCAAGCAGGGCGGCAGGAACCGCGTCAGCCGCTAATTCGGGGTCAGGGTAACAATTCCCCTAGCGGTACAGCCTTCTTCGGAATTGTTACCCTGACCCCGAATTCCGAATTGCTTTCCACACCCGCTCGGGGCTCGCCGGCATGTCGAAGCGCGTGATGCCGACCTGCGAGAGCGCATCGACCACCGCGTTCATCACCGAGGTCAGCGCGCCGGCGCAGCCCGCCTCGCCGCAGCCCTTGGCGCCGAGGGGATTGGTGGTCGACGGCACGGGATGGCTCTGCCAGGTCACCGGCGCGGGGAAGTCCGTGAAGTGCGGCAGCGCGTAGTCCATGAACGAGCCGGTGAGGAGCTGCGCGTCGGCGTCGTACCGGGCGCTCTCCATGAACACCTGCCCCATGCCCTGGACCACGCCGCCATGGAGCTGGCCCTCGACCATCATCGGGTTCAGCACCGTGCCGAAGTCGTTCACCGAGCTGTAGCGGACCACTTCGACCTCTCCCGTCTCCGGGTCGATCTCCACCTCGCAGACATGGCAGCCGTTGGGAAACGCGGACGGGATCACTTCCGTCACATGCGACACGTTGAGGCGGCCGGGATATTTGAGAGACATTTCAAGCAGGGAAATAGATCTGTCGGTCCCGGCAACGACGAACTTGCCGTCGGCGAACTCGATATCGGTCGGTGCGGCTTCCAGCGCTTCGGCGGCGAGCTCCTTGCCCTTCTTGATGACGAGCTCGGCGGCCTGCACCGCCGCGCCGCCGCTCATCATCGCCGTGCGCGAGCCGCCGGTGCCCGCGCCGAACACGAGCTTGTCCGAATCGCTCTGCAGCAGGCGGATTTTCTCGAACGGCACGCCGAGCTTGGTCGCCAGCACCTGCGCCATCGGCGAGGCGTGCCCCTGGCCGTAGTCGAGCGAGCCGGTGATGAAGGTGATGTGCCTGTCGCCCTCGAACTCGAGGCCGCCCATTTCCTTGTTCGGCGGCGCGGTCACTTCCATGTAGCTGCCGACGCCGAGGCCGCGCAGCTTGCCTCGCGCTTTCGATTGTCTTTTTCTCTCGTCGAATCCATCGGCAGCCTTGATCGCCTTTTCAAATACGGCGCCGAAATCGCCGCTGTCGACCGTCATGTCGGCGCGGTTCTTGTACGGGATCTCGGCGGGCGTCACGTGGTTGCGGCGCCGCAGCTCGAAGCGGTCGATCTTCATCTCGCGCGCCGCCTCGTCGATCAGGCGCTCGATG
>DATNCP010000214.1:0-6644 GCA_035607175.1 Burkholderiales bacterium | reverse complement strand
CTCGATCGCCGCCTCGCCGAAGCGCCAGCCGAGCTCGCGCTGGCGCTTGAGCACCTGCTCGGCGTCGGACGCGGTCAGCTTGCCTTCGTCCATCAGGATGGCGCCGATATGGCGCCCGCCGCGGGCCGGGCTGTCGATCTGCAGAACGTTGTCGGTCGGTTTCGCTAGCATGGTCGTGTCTCTCGCTTACCAGGGATGCGGGAGCGCGCGGGCAGCGCGCGCGCCGGAAAAGGACGGAGCCGGAAGCAGCCGGCCGCCCGTGGGCTGCCACTTGGAAAGCCTGCCGAGCGTCGGCAGCGCCAGCTTCGACTCGAGGTCGGAGCGCGAGCGCACGCGGCGGTCGATCATCTCGAGCAGGTAGACGACGCCGGCGGCGAGCAGCCCGCCGAGGATCACCGCCAGGGCGATGATCATGCCGACCTTCGGCTGCGCCGGCTTCACCGGCTCGATCGCCGGGGTGAGCATGGCGAGGTTGGTCTGGCGCGCGCGGCTCTCGAGCTTCATCTGCGAGAAGCGCGCCAGGGCGCCGTCGTACGCGCGCTGCGCGTTGTCGACGTCGCGGGTCATCACCGCCAGCTCGACGCGCGCGTCCTTCACCTTCATGATCCGGTCCTGCTGCGCGTCATACGCGGCCTTCAGCTCGTTCTCGCGCTTGCGGCTCTGCTCGGCGGTATTGCCGAGGCTGGCGATCACCTTCTTGGTTTCCGCGGCGAGGCGCTCCCTCAAGCCCTGCACCTCGGCGGCGGTGCGCTGGTACACGGGATGGTTGGTGCCCATGACCTGCGACTGCTCCTCGAGCCGGCCCTCGGCGGCCTGCAGCGCCGTCTTGACGGTGGTGATGTAGCCGTTGGAGAGGACTTCCGGGAAGGCGTCGGTCGACACGCCGGCGGCGATCATCTCGCTCGCCTGCTTGAAGCGCGTCTGCGCCTCGATGGTGGCGTTCTTCTGCGCGTTGAGCTGGGTCGAGATCTCGGTGAGGCGCGCGTATTCGATGTCCATGCGCTCGTCGACGCCGACGATGCCTTTCTCCTTCTGGAAGCCGGTGAGCTTGGTCTGCGACTGCGACATCTGCGCGCGCAGGCCCTTCAGCTGCTCCTCGAACCAGTCGGCCGCCTCGCGCGAGGGCTCGGTGCGAAGCTCGAGCGCGGTCTCGAGGTAGGCCTTGGCGAAGCCGTTGGCCACCGTTGCCGCCTTCTGCGCGTCGGAGGACGAGTACTTGATGATGAGGATGTTGCTCGCGCCGGTGTCGACCTTGAGCTTCTCGAGCAGCGCCGCGCCGAGCCAATCCTCGATCGTGCCGACGCCGCCGGTGTCGCTCTCGAACTGTTCGCGCACGCCGGGTTGCTGGGCGAGCTTGAGGTCGCGCACCACCTTGTTCGCCACCTTGCCGCTCTGGATCATGTCGACCTGGGTGTAGACCCAGCCGGCCCGCTCGCGCGGCGAGACCCGCCCGGGGGCGGTCGTCTGCTCGTCGCGTGCGTCGAGCAGCACCGTCGCGGTCGCGTCGTAGCGCTTGGGCAGGATCAGCGCGACGGTCACCGCGGTGACGAGGATCGCGGCGAAGACCAGCAGGAACACCTTGCGGCGGGCCTGCAGAGCCAGGAGATACTGTTGGAAGTCCATGGGCGAGTTCCTAGGTTTTTGCTTTGTGGCTAGAAAAGTGCTTCTCTGACGAAAATCACGTCGTCCGCCTTCACCTGGTCCTGCAGCTTGGCGTCGGTCTCGACCACCTGGCCGTCCGGGCCCGGGCGGCGCAGCTTGAGGCGACGCTCGCTGCCGCGCGGCGTCATGCCGCCGGAGACGCTGAGCGCCTGCATCACGGTCAGGCCGGGCTGCACCGGATAAGCGCCGGCGCGGGTGACCTCCCCGTAGATGTAGAAGGTCGGGCCGCGGTCGACGTACAGCGTGTCGCCCGGCTTGAGCTCGAAGTCCTTGGCGAGCGAGCTGACCTTCTGCGACTCGCCGTTGCGGATCACGGTGACGTTCTCGTTGCCGCCGGCGGCGATGCCGCCCGCCGCCGCGATCACGTCGGAAATGCCGGGCTTCGCGTCCTCGAGCACGTAGCGCCCCGGGCGGGCGACCATGCCGAGCACCGAGACCTGGCGGCTGCGCACCGCGGTAGTCACGACCGTGACCTGCGGGCTCTTCAGGTACTGGCCCTTCTTCAGCGCTTCGGCGATCCGATTGCCCGCCTCCACCGTGGTCGCACCATCGACCTTGACTTCTCCCACGAGCGGCAGGCTGATCGTGCCCCGGTCGGAGACGCGCGCCTCGGTCGTGAGGTCGGGCTGCTGGAACACGGTGACGCGAACCGCGTCGCCGGCACCGAGCCTGTCTGCCCCTTGCTGCTGCGCCTGGAGCGGCAGCGCCATCACCATCAGTACCAACATCGTCGCTATGCGTGTCATATCGCCTCTCTAATTGCTCCTCTTGAATTCGCCTGCGTATTCGATGGTTGCGACTTCGCGCAGCCGCCGCACTTCCGCCGCCGCCAGCTCCAGCCGCTTGCGCCCGGCGAGGAACTGTTCGATCAGCGGCGTCGCCTGCTTTTCCGTGAGCGGCGCCTCTTCGGCCTGCACCATCTGCACCTCCAGCGCGTCGCCGCCAGCCGGCGCGTCGAAGACGGCGCTCTCGCCGACGCTCATGCGCGCGAGCTGCGGCAGGTGCGCGAGCGGCACGCGCTCGGCAGGCAGCAGCCGGGTCTCGCGCACGCGGTAGACGCGGCGCTCCGCAAACAGCGCCGGATGCTCGGCGTAGAAGGCGCGGACCTCCTCGCGCGACACGGCCCTGCCGGCCACGACCTTGTCCAGCCAGGCCTGCGCCAGGATCTGTCGCCGCGAGGCGTCGATCGACTCTTTCACCACCGGGTCCCGGTCGAGGCCGGCCCGCAGCGCCTGCTGCACCAGCAGCTCGCGCTCGATCACTTTCTCCAGCGCCTGGCCGGCGCTCGCCGCGCCGGCGCTGCGCAGCTGGCGCACCGAGATCTCGGCGCCGTTCACCTTGGCGGCGAGCTGCGCGCTGCCGCGCTCGGCGGCGGCGCGCTCGCAACCCGGCAGCGCCGCGGCGAGCACCAGCACCACGAGCTTGATCGCCTGCTTCAAAGGTAGGAAAGCCTGCGATGGGCGACCCAGCCGGCGAGCGCCAGGCCGGCGAGCACGAGCAGCCAGCGCGCCGGCGCGGGGAACTGGCGCACGGAGAAGCGCGGCTCGGCGGCCGGCGCTTCGACGGCCGCCACGCGGACCGGCGCTTCGCCGGCGGACTGCGACGGCGGCACGCCGACCGGGGCGCGGCCCACGGTGAAGCGGTAGAGATCGCTGAAGGAATAGAGCGCGGGCGCCACGGCGGCCGGCGCGACGACGAGCGACGCGGGCAGCGGCTCGGCGGCAGCGGCGCAAGCAACGGCGGTGAGGAGAACAAGCGCGAGGGATTTCATCGACGATGATCCTAGGGGGAGCGTGTTACGAGGCTCACCCCGATGGTTCGCGCGCGACGTGCCGGACGGACTAGACAAAAAAAATGGCGGCCAGCGCCGCCATTCTTTCGACTACAGCCTGTCAGTTCAGATGTTGAGAATGCGCAGCTCGAGCGACTTGCCGATCGCCTGCGTGCGATTCACCACATTCAGCTTGCGCAGGATCTTCTGCACGTGGTTCTTCACCGTCAGGGGGCTGATCTTGAGGATCGCGCCGATCTCGAAGTTCGACTTGCCGAGATAGATCCACTTCAGGATGTCGAGCTCGCGCACCGTCAGGATGTTGCCGCCCTGGGCGCGCTCGCCGCCCGACTCGGCGCGGCGCTGCAGCTGCGTGCGCACCCAGGCGGCGTGCAGCGACGGCGCCAGCAGCTGCGCGAGGTAGGCCTGGCGCGGGCCGACCGAAGCCGGGCGGCAGGCGAAGATGAACATGCTCAGGGCGCGGCCGTCGGCGTCATGCACCCCGTGCACCAGAAGCTGGCTTGCGCCCAGGCGCTCGATTTCACGGGTGAACGCGCCGTTGCCCAAAGGAAGAGACGTACCTGCGGGATTGGCCGGCGAGCAGTCGATGATCACCGGCTGGTAGCGTCGCTCCTCCCACGCCTTGAGCAGCGTCGGCGCCACCGCGGCGTCGCGCAGGAACATGTCGCTGAAGGTCGAGGGATCGGGCGTGGTCATCGAGAAGCCGTCGGCGCGGAACGCCGGCGGCTTGCCGTGGCAGAGCGCGCAGATCAGCAGCTCGTGCCGGATCAGGCTCTGCAGCAGCCCCTGCGTCCAGCTGAAGAAATGCGCCCGCGCGTGCACGCGCAGCGAGGCGTCGAGGTTGAGCACGATCGACTCGATCTGCAGGAAATCGGTCGCGGCGGAGCGGGCGTCCTCCTTCGCGTCGACGGCGGGAACGCTTGCGGCGATCGCCGGCGACGGGACGGTTTGGTGCGCGGTTTCGGCTGAAGTAGTCAGTGGCATGGGACCCCGATCATTGGCATAGCGGGCGACTATAGTCGGTGCAACACGCATCCATTCGGCGCGCCCGGGCCGAAAACGCTAGTCCGATAAGGCTAGCGGCGGGGATGCTCCGCAACATCATGGTTGAACTCCGGTGGCCTACCCTGAAGCGGCCTTGCAAGTCACACGCGAAAACCCGGGCAGGACCTCTTCTTCTCGTCTCCTGCGCAGCCAGCCCGGACCGGGCAAGCTCGCGCGCGCCGCGCTCGATCCCATCGTCGCCACCGCCACCCTCGCGGGCACGGTCGCCGCGTTCGGCGGCAGCTTCGACGGCGCCTGTCTGATCCTTGCGCTGCTGGTGTTCGCCATGACCTTTCCCGGCAACCTGTCGCGCGACGGCGCTCGCGCGGGCGAGCTTGCGCTCGACATCGCCGGCGGCTGGGCGATGGTCGTCGCCCTGCTGCTGCTGCTCGGCTGGGCGACCCAGACGCTGGCCCTGTTCGACGGGCGCGCCCTGCTCGCCTGGAGCCTCGTCACGCCGCTCGCGCTGTTCACCGCCTACCGGCTGCTGCCGCTCGCGCTGCCGCGGCTGCTCGCCGCCGAGGGCATGCACAAGGTCGCCGTGATCGCCGGCGCCAACGACCTCGGCCGCAAGCTGGCCCAGCGGCTGAGCGAGAACCCGTATGCCGGCGTGCGCGTCGCCGGCTACTTCGACGACCGCACGCGAACCCGCCTGGAGGGCATCCCCCCGACGGAGGACCTGGGAAGCATCGCCGACCTCCCCGACCATGTCCGGGCGAAAAACGTCGATCTCATCTACATCGCCCTGCCGATGGCCTCGCAGCCGCGCATCCTCAAGCTGCTGGAAGACCTGCGCGACAGCACTGCGTCGATCTACTTCGTGCCCGACATCTTCGTCTCCGACCTGATCCAGGCCCGCGTCGACTCGGTAGGCGACCTGCCGGTGGTGGCGGTCTGCGAGACGCCCTTCTACGGCCTGAACGGCCTGATCAAGCGGGCGAGCGACATCGTGTTCTCGCTCGCCATCCTGATCCTGATCTCGCCCCTGCTCGCCGCCATCGCGGTCGGCATCAAGGGCTCGTCGCCCGGCCCGATCCTGTTCAGGCAGCGCCGCTACGGCGTCGACGGCCGCAAGATCGTGGTCTACAAGTTCCGCACCATGACCGTCGCCGAGGACGGCGACGTGGTGCGCCAGGCGACGCGCAACGACAGCCGCGTCACGCGCTTCGGCGCCTTCCTGCGCCGCAGCTCGCTCGACGAGCTGCCGCAGTTCATCAACGTGCTGCAGGGGCGCATGAGCGTGGTCGGCCCGCGGCCGCACGCCATCGCCCATAACGAGCTCTATCGCAAGCTGATCCGCGGCTACATGATCCGCCACAAGGTGCGGCCCGGCATCACCGGCCTCGCGCAGGTGAGCGGCTTTCGCGGCGAGACCGACACGGTCGAGAAGATGAAGGGGCGCATCGAGTGCGACCTCGCCTACCTGCGCAGCTGGTCGCTCGCGCTCGACCTGCAGATCATCCTCAAGACCGTGGCCGTGGTGCTGGGGAAACAGAATGCCTATTGAGAGAAGGGATTGCCCATGTGCGGAATCGTCGGCGCGGTAGCCACGCGCAACGTCGTGCCCATCCTGATCGAGGGCCTGCGGCGCCTCGAATACCGGGGCTACGACTCCGCCGGCGTGGCGGTGATCAACGGAACGATGCAACGCCGTCGTTCCTGTGGCAGGGTTTCCGAGCTTGAAAAAATTGTTTCCGGGTTGCACGGCAACATCGGCATCGGCCACACCCGCTGGGCGACGCACGGCGTGCCCTCGGAGCGCAACGCCCATCCGCACGTCTCCGGCGGCGTCTCGGTGGTGCACAACGGCATCATCGAGAACCATGAGGAAATGCGCGCCAAGCTGCGCGCCCTCGGCTACGGCTTCACTTCCGATACCGACACCGAGGTCATCGCGCACCTGGTGCATTCGTACCTCGCGTCCGGCGCGACCCTGTTCGACGCCGTCCGCAACGCCGCCGACGAGCTGGTGGGGGCCTACGCCATCGCCGTCATCGCCGCCGACGACCCGGCGCGCATGGTGGTCGCCCGCATGGGCGCGCCGCTGCTGCTCGGCATCGGCGAGGGCGAGAACTTCGCCGCCTCCGACACCTCCGCGCTGCTGCAGGTGACGCGCAACATCGTCTACCTCGAGGAAGGCGACTGC
>DATNCP010000192.1:0-4372 GCA_035607175.1 Burkholderiales bacterium | reverse complement strand
TAGATGCAGGAGAAGCGCTCGGCCTTGCCGCGCGCCTGCATGCAGATCAGCGCGCCGCGGTGCGCGCAGCGGTTCTCGAACGCGTGCAGCTTGCCCGCGGCGTCGCGCGTGACGACGACCGGCATCTCGCCGACGAAGGTGGTGACGAAGCTCTGCGGCTCCGCGATCTCCGCCTCGAGGCAGAGGTAGCTCCAGGTCGGGCCGTGGAAGATGCGCCGCTGCTCCTCGGCGTAGACCTCTGGATCCTGGTAGACCCAGTAGGGGACGCGCGTCGCGCCCTCCGCAGGCCAGCTTCTCTCGAGCATCGGCTGATTATAATGAGGCGGCCATGCGCACTTTCGCCTTGTTTCTCGTTCTTCTTTCCGGAACCGCATGGAGCCAGCAGTGGCCGACGAAGACCGTGCGCATCATCGTGCCGTTTCCGCCGGGCGGTAGCGCCGACCTCCTGCCGCGCATCGTCGGCGAGAAGCTCGCCGAGCGCTGGGGCCAGGCGGTGATCATCGACAACCGGCCCGGCGCCGCGGGCAACATCGGCGCCGAAGTGGTGTTTCGCAGCGAGCCCGACGGCTACACGCTGCTGTCGGCGCCGCCGCCGCCGCTGGTCATCAACCGGCTGCTCTATCCGAAGCTCTCGTACGACTCGACGCAGTTCGTGCCGATGAGCGTGATGGCGGCGATCCCCAACGTGCTGCTGGTGCATCCGAAGGTCCCCGTGAATTCGGTTGCCGAATTGATTTCCTACGTCAGACAAAATCCGGGGAAGCTCAACTACGCTTCGCAGGGCAACGCCACGACCTCGCACCTGACCGCTGAGCTCTTCAAGTCCATGGCGGGCGGACTGCAGATTACCCACGTCCCATACAAAGGCACCGCGCCGGCGCTCGCCGACCTGCTGGCCGGGCAGGTGGACATGATGTGCGACAACCTCGGCGTCTCGCTGCCGCACGTGCGTTCCGGGAAGCTCAAGGCGCTCGCCGTCACGAGCAAGACGCCGTTCATGGGAATTCCGGCCATGGCCGACACGCTGCCGGGCTTCGAGGCGCAGGCCTGGTTCGGCGTGGTCGGGCCGCCGAAAACGCCGAGTGCAATCGCTGAAAAGGTTGGATTTTCGATTTCTCAAATTCTCAAGCTGCCGGACGTGCAAAAGCGTCTCGCGGAACTGTCGGCCGAGCCGATGGGCCTCGGACCCGCGGAGACCGCGGCGTTCATGAAGCAGGAGAGCGAGCGCTGGGGCGCGGTGATCCGCTCCGCGGGCGTGAGGATCGACTGATGATCATCGACATCCACGGCCACTACACCACCGAGCCGCAGAAGTTGCTCTCGTTCCGCGACAAGCAGCTCGCGGGGCTTGCGGACCACATGCGCAAGCCGGCCACCAGCGAATTGGGCATCACCGATGAAGAGCTGACGAAGAGCGTCGAGCCGCAGTTGAAACTGCAGAGGGAACGCGGCTCGGACCTCACTATCTTTTCGCCGCGCGCCGCCGGCATGGCGCACCACGTCGGCACCGAGGCGACCGGCATCGAGTGGACGCGGATGTCCAACGATCTCATCCACCGCATCTGCACCTTGCTGCCCAGCAACTTCGCGCCGGTCGGCCAGCTGCCGCAGCACCCCGGCGTGCCGCCCAAGAACTGCATCCCCGAGCTCGAGCGCCTGGCGAAGCTCGGCTTCGTCGGCGTCAACCTCAATCCCGATCCCGCCGGCGGCTACTGGACCGATCCGCCGCTCACCGACAAGTGGTGGTACCCGCTGTACGAGAAGCTCGCCGAGCTCGAGATGACGGCGATGATCCACGTCACCTCGTCGTGCAACCCGGTGTTCCACTACACCGGCGCTCACTACATCAACGGCGATACCACCGCCTTCATGCAGCTCCTGCAGGGCAATCTCTTCAAGGATTTCCCGACGCTGAAGTTCGTCATCCCGCACGGCGGCGGCGCGGTGCCGTTCCACTGGGGACGCTACCGCGGCCTGGCGCAGGAGATGAAGAAGCCGCTGCTGAAGGACCATCTGCTGAACAACGTCTTCTTCGACACCTGCGTCTACCACCAGCCGGGCATCGACTGCATGGCGAAGGTGATCCCGGTCGACAACATCCTGTTCGCCTCGGAGCTGCTCGGCGCCGTCAAGGGCGTCGATCCCGAGACCGGCCACAACTACGACGACACCAAGCGGTACATCGACAAGCTGCCTATTTCCGATTCGGACAAGAAGAAAATCTTCGAGGGCAACGCGCGTCGCGTTTACCCGAGACTCGACAAGAGGTTGAAAAAATCATGAGTGCTTCCATGCGCATCCTCGACATCCCGAAGCGGCCCGATGCGAAGCTGGTCGGCGAGCTGGCGAAGATGGTGACGCCGCACCTCTCCGACAGCATGGAGCGCCTCTACGCCGGCGGACCCCAGCTGCGGCCGATGCACAAGAGCGGCAAGCTCGCGGGGCCGGCCTACACCGTGAAGACCACGCCGGGCGACAACCTGCTGGTGCACAAGGCGCTCGACGCGGCGAAGCCGGGCGACGTGATCGTCGTCGACGCGGGCGGCGTGCTGGAGAACGCGATCATCGGCGAGCTGATGATGTCGCGCGCCCGCCAGCGCGGGGTCGCCGGTATCGTCATCTGGGGCGCGATCCGCGACTCGGCCGAGATCGCGGCCGGCACCTATCCGGTCTACGCCTCGGGCGTTACCCACCGCGGCCCTTACAAGAACGGCCCCGGCGAGATCAACGTGCCGATCAACATGGGCGGCATGCCGGTGAACCCGGGCGACATCATCGTCGGCGACGCCGACGGCCTGGTCGCCATCCCGCAGGAGCAAGCCGAGCGCATCCTCAAGTCCGCGCAGGGCATCCTCGCCAAGGAGACCGCGGCAATGAAGGAAATCGAGGCCGGCACGGTCGATCGCGCGTGGGTCGACAAGTCGCTGAAGGAGAAGGGCTACAAGGTCTGATGAGCGTCGCGCGCCTCGCCGACCTGAAGCGCGCCGGCAAGAAGATCGTCGCGGTGGTCTGCTGGGACACGCCGATGGCGAAAATCGTCGACGCCGCCGGCGTCGACCTGGTTTCGGTCGGCGACTCGGTCGGCGTCAATCTTTGGGGACAGAAGGAAGGCGAGATCACGGTCGATGAGCTGCTGGTCGTCGCCAGGGCGGTTCGCCGCGGCGTGAAGCGGGCGCTGCTCAGCGTCGATGTGCCACCCGGCCAGGACGCGATGCGCATCGCGAAGGAGGTGCGCCCCGACATGCTGAAACTGCTCGGCACGCCGGACGAGGTGCGCAAGCTGAGCAAGCACATCCCCGTCTTCGCCGAGATGCACGGCGACAAGCTGACGCCGCAGCAGCTGGTCGCCGAGGCGAAGCGCCTCGAGGCGGCGGGCGCGGCGATGATCGACTTCCGCCACTCCGGGCCGGTCGCCGGCACTGCCGTGGCCAAGGCGGTCGCGATCCCGGTGATCGGCGGCCTCGGCGGCGGGCCGTGGCTGGATGGGCGGGTTCGCAGGCTGGATGTCCTGATCGGCTACCCCCCGAAGCAGGTCGACGCACTCCATGCCTACGCGGAGGATGTGCGCAACGCACGGCCCTTGAAGAGCGACCGTGCCTAGCGCCGTCCTCGACGGCATCAGCACCCGCTACGAGGTCATCGGCGACGGGCCGCCGCTGCTGATGTACGCGCCCGGCGGCTTCGACGCGACGATTGAGAAGTGGAGCACGCAGGGCGTCTACGCGCGCATCAAGCTTCTCGACCACCTGCCGAAGAAATACCGCTGCATCGTCTTCGACCGCCGCGAGTGCGGGCACTCCGGCGGCCGCGTCGAGGCGGTCACCTGGCGGCACTACGCGCTTCAGGGAAAACTGCTGCTGGAAAAGCTCGGGATCGAGCGCGCGCACGTCATGGGCGGCTGCATGGGCGTCTCCTGCGTCATGGCGTTCGCGGTCGCGTATCCGCAGGCGACGATGAGCATGCTGCTCTGGTGGCCGGTGGGCGGCGCGAAGTACCGCATCAAGGCGCACGAGCGGTTTTCACAGCATCTGGCCTTCGTTCGCGCTTCCGGGTTGCAAGCCGTCGTGGAGCTGAAAGACCCGAAGCCGTTCAATGCCGACCCGAAGGGCGGGCCATGGGCGTCGGTCATCCGCCACGACAAGGCGTTCGCCGCGGCCTACGCGAGGACGGCGAACTACGAAAAAATCGTCGAGCAGATGGGCCGCAACCTCTTCGACCGCGATACCTCGCCCGGCGCCGAGCCGGAGGCGCTGATGAAGCTCGACATTCCGGCGCTGGTCATTCCCGGGAAGGACGAGTCGCACGCCACCTCGGCGGCGCGCTACCTCGAGGAATGCCTGCCGAAATCGCAGTACTGGGACGTGCCGCCCGA
>DATNCP010000096.1:0-4482 GCA_035607175.1 Burkholderiales bacterium | reverse complement strand
CCGGAGAAGGCGGAAAAACCGAAGAAGGTCGCGGCAGCGAAGCCGGCTGCCGCTTAACAAGTGATTGCCGCGGCATTAAAAGCGTTCGCCCGTCGGAAGACGACGTAAAGGCAGAACCGCCCGGCGTCATCCAAGAAGACGAAGGAGGGCATATGCCCAAGATGAAGAGCAAGAGGGGCGCGGCGAAGCGTTTCCGCGTCCGCGGCAGCGGCAGCATCAAGCGCGGCGGCGCCTACAAGCGCCACATCCTCACCAAGAAGAGCACGAAGCGGAAGCGCCAGATGCGCCGGCGCAGCGCCGTGCACCACACCAACACGGCGGCGATCCGCAGCATGCTGCCGTACTCGAGCTGAGGGGCGCGCCATGCCAAGAGTAAAACGTGGAGTCACGGCCCGCGCGCGCCACAAGAAGGTCTTCAAGCAGGCGAAGGGTTTCCGCGGCCGCAGGAAGAACGTCTACCGGATCGCCAAGCAGGCGGTGATGAAGGCGGGGCAGTACGCCTACCGCGACCGCCGCCAGAAGAAGCGCACCTTCCGCGCGTTGTGGATCACGCGCATCAACGCTGCGGTGCGGGAGCTCGGCATGTCCTACAGCACGTTCATGGCCGGCCTGAAGCGCGCGCAGATCGACATCGACCGCAAGGTGCTCGCCGATCTCGCGGTGATGGACAAGCCGGCGTTCGCCAAGATCGCGGGGCAGGTCAAAGCCAGCCTCGCGCACTAGGCCTACAAGCGGTCGCTTGGAGGCTCTGGAGAACATCGTTTCTCGCGCGACCGCCGACTTCAACGCGGCGGCGGACCCGGCGTCGCTGGAGAACGCCAAGGCCCGCTACCTGGGGAAGGCCGGGGAGCTGAACGCCTTCCGGCCGTCGCAGGGCACTCCCGACGAAAGGCGCGCAGCCGGCGCGGCCTACAACGCGGCCAAGCAGAAGATCGAGGCGGCGCTCGAGGCGCGCCGCGTCGAGCTCGCCGACGCCAAGCTCTCGGCGCGGCTTGCCGAGGGCGAGCTCGACGTCACGCTGCCGGCGCGCGGCCGTGGCCGCGGCGGTATTCACCCCGTGGTTCGTACCTGGCAGAGGATCGAGGCGATCTGGCGCTCGCTCGGCTTCGAGGTCGCCGACGGCCCGGAAATCGAAACCGACTGGTACAACTTCACGGCGCTCAACAATCCGGAGAATCACCCCGCGCGGTCGATGCAGGACACGTTCTACGTCGACCTGAAGGACAAGGACGGCCTGCCGCTGCTGCTGCGCACGCACACCAGCCCGATGCAGGTGCGCTACGCCCGCATGCACAAGCCGCCGATCAAGGTGATCGCGCTCGGCCGCACCTACCGCGTCGATTCCGACGCAACCCACTCGCCGATGTTCCACCAGGTCGAGGGCCTGTGGATCGACGAGCAGATCAGCTTCGCCGACCTGAAGGGCGTCTACACCGATTTTCTGCGCCGCTTCTTCGAAAGCGACGCGCTCGAGGTGCGCTTCCGGCCCTCGTTCTTTCCCTTCACCGAGCCGTCGGCCGAGATCGACATGAAGCTCAAGGGCAACTGGCTGGAGATCTCGGGCTCCGGGCAGGTCCATCCGCAAGTGGTCCGCAACTTCGGCCTCGACCCCGAGAAATACATCGGCTTCGCCTTCGGCTCCGGCCTCGAGCGGCTGACGATGCTCCGTTACGGCATCGATGATCTGCGGCTGTTCTTCGATGGCGATCTGAGGTTTCTGGAACAGTTCTCGTGATCGTTCCCGAGAACTGGCTGCGAAGCTTCTGCAATCCGAAGCTGCCGGGAGCGAAGCTCGCCGACCGGCTGACGATGGCCGGCGTCGAGGTCGAGTCCTACGAGCCCGCGGTTCCGGCGATCGCCGGCGTCGTCGCCGCCGAGGTGCGCACGGTGGACAGGCATCCGAACGCCGACAAGCTCACCGTCTGCAGCGTCAGGGCGGGCGCCGCGACGTACCGCGTGGTCTGCGGCGCGCCGAACGTGCGCGTCGGCATGCGGGTGCCGCTGGCGAAGGTCGGCGCGAAGCTGCCCGGCGGCGAGATCCGGAAGTCCTCGATCCGTGGCGTCGAAAGCGAGGGCATGCTCTGCTCGGCGCGCGACCTGGGGCTCTCCGGCGACCATTCCGGCCTGCTCGAGCTCGACGAGCACGTCATGACGCTCAAGCTCACGCCCAACCGCGCGGATTGCCTGTCGATCCTCGGCGTCGCTCGAGAGGTTGCGGCGCTGACCGGCGCGAAGCTGGCGATTCCCGAGATCAAGAAGATTGCCGCGAAGAGCAAGGCTGCGCACCCGGTGAAGATCTCCAATCCCGAGGGCTGCGGACGGTTTGCCGGGCGCGTGATTCGCGGCGTGAATGCGTCCGCCAAGACCCCGGACTGGATGCGCGGCCGGCTCGAGCGCGCCGGCCAGCGCTCGATTTCGGCGCTGGTCGACATCACGAACTATGTGATGCTCGAGCTCGGCCGGCCGCTGCACGTCTACGACCTGGACAAGCTGCGCGGCGCGATCGATGTGCGCTGGGGCCGCAAGGGCGAGAAGGTGCTGCTGCTGAACGGCCAGGAGGTGGAGGTCGATCCCGCGGTGCTGTGCATCACCGACGACTCGGGCGCGATCGGCCTCGCCGGCATCATGGGCGGCGAGAGCACCAAGGCCGACGAGGCGACGCGGAACATCTTCCTCGAGTCCGCGTTCTTTCATCCCGACGCCATCGCCGGGCGGGCGCGGCGCTACAACTTTTCGAGCGACGCCTCGCACCGCTTCGAGCGCGGCGTCGACTTCGACAATAACCTCGACGGCGTCGAGCGCGCCACGCGCCTGGTGCTCGACATCTGCGGCGGCGAGCCGGGGCCGGCGGTCGACAAGCTCGCGCGGCTGCCGAAGCGCAAGCCGGTGGCGATGCGCGTCGCGCGCGCGCAGAAGGTGATCGGCGTTCCGCTCGCGGCGAAGGAGATGGGCGCGGTTTTTTCAAGGCTGGGCTTTCAGTTCAAGAAAAGCGCCCGGGCTTTCACGGTCACGCCGCCGAGCTATCGCTTCGACATCGCGATCGAGGAGGACCTGATCGAGGAAGTGGCGCGAATTCACGGTTTCGATCGCATCGAGGCGCACCCGCCGCGCGTCGCCGCGGTGTTCTCGAAGAGCGCGGAAGGCAAGCGCAGCCTGCACGACCTGCGCGAGCGCCTGGCGGCCTGCGATTACCGCGAGGTGATCAGCTTCAGCTTCGTCGAGCCGGACTGGGAGGCTGATCTCGCCGGGGCGGCGAATCCGATCCGCCTGCTCAACCCGATCGCCAGCCAGCAATCGGTGATGCGCACCAGCCTGATCGGCTCGCTGCTGCAGAAGATCAAGTACAACCACGACCGCAAGGTGGCGCGCATCCGCGTCTTCGAGGCCGGGCGCGTGTTCCTGCGCGACCCCGCCGCTCAGGACGGCCCGCTCAGTGTCGCGGGCTTGCGCCAGCCGATGCGCATCGGCGCCGCCGCGTTCGGCCCGCTCGCCGACGAGCAATGGGACGCGCCGTCGCGCGGCGTCGATTTCTTCGATTTGAAGGCCGACGTCGAGGCGCTGGCGGCGCCCATCGGCCTGCGCTTCGAAGCCGCGCCGCATCCGGCCTTCCATCCCGGCCGCTCGGCGCGAATCCTGCTCGACGGCAACCCCGTGGGAGCGATCGGCGAGTTGCACCCGAAGTGGCAGCAGAAGTACGGCCTGCCGCAGGCGCCGGTGCTGTTCGAGATCGATGCCGGGCCGCTGGAATCGGTGCCCATGCCCCATCCCGGGGCAATTTCCGACCAGCCGCCGGTGGTCCGGGACATCGCCCTCGTTTTCCAGGCAAGTACCCCCGTCCAGGCCGTTTTGGACGCCATGGAGGCTGAAAAACCCCCCATCGTCCGCTCCGTCCGCCTTTTCAGCCTTTACCGTGGCGCGAGCCTCCCCGCCGGGACAAAAAGCCTTGCGTTCCGGGTAGTTATGCAAGATACTGAACGCACCCTCACGGATGCGGAAGCAGATGCTGCCCGCGATGCGCTGGTCAGCCTGCTGGGACGTAGATTTTCCGCAACTCTCCGTACATAAAAGGGAAAAAAGGATTTTGGGGAGCGAGCGATGACGTTGACGAAGGCCGAGCTGGCCGACCTGCTATTCGAGAAGGTCGGGCTGAACAAGCGCGAGGCCAAGGACATGGTCGAGGCCTTCTTCGAGGAGATCCGGGGGGCGCTCGAGCGTGGCGAAAGCGTGAAGCTTTCGGGTTTCGGCAACTTCCAGCTGCGCGACAAGCCGCAGCGTCCCGGGCGCAACCCGAAGACCGGCGAGGAGATCCCGATCAGCGCCCGCCGCGTCGTTACCTTCCATGCCAGCCAGAAGCTGAAGGCCATGGTCGAGAAAGCCCGCCATGGAGCAAAGCCGCAGGAAAGCTGAACTCCCGCCGATCCCGGCCAAGCGCTACTTCACCATCGGTGAGGTGAGCGACCTGTGCGGGGTGAAGCCGCACGT
>DATNCP010000175.1:0-3057 GCA_035607175.1 Burkholderiales bacterium | reverse complement strand
ACCGGCCGGTGATCGAGCTCAACAGCCAGACGAAAATGCTCGCCACGCAGTGGGCCGACTCGGTGCGCTACTGGCCGCTGACCGTGGGCTGCGTGCTGATCGGCGTGTACCAGCTCCGCCTGCTCGTCAGGAGCATCCGGGACTACCGCGCATGATGCTGGCGGCGATGGTGGTGGTGCTGCTGTTCTTCACGCTGCTCGGCATGGACATCGCCTGGTCGATCGCCCTCGCCTGCTTCTTCTACATCGGGCTCTCGCAGTTCGGCGACAACCCGACCGCGTTCGCGCTGTTTTCGCAGCAGATGACCGTGGGCCTCGACAGCTTCGTGCTGGTGGCGATCCCGCTGTTCATCTTCGCCGGCGAGCTGATGAACCTGTGCGGCGTGACGCAGCGCCTGGTGCGCTTCGCCGAGACCATGGTCGGCCACTTCCACGGCGGCCTCGCCAACGTCGGCGTGGTCTCGAACTTCCTCGTCTCGGGGATCTCGGGCTCGTCGATCGCGGATGCCGCCGCCACCGGCACGGTGCTGGTGCCGGAGATGAAGAAGCGCGGCTTCCCGGAGGAGTTCGCCTGCGCGGTGATCGCCTGCGCCTCGACCGTCGGGCCAATCGTGCCGCCGTCGATCGTGTTCCTGCTCATCGCCTCCATCGTCAACCTGTCGGTCGGCCAGCTGTTCCTCGCGGGCGTGGTGCCGGGGATCATGATGTCGACGGCGATGTTCATCGTCACCTGGTACGTGGGCAAGAAGCGCGGCTACCCGCGAGAAGCGCGCGCGAGCGGGCCGCAGCGCGTCGGCGCGCTCAAGGACGCGGTCCTCGCGCTCATCGCGCCCGCCGTGATCGTCGGCAGCATCGTCGCCGGCATCGCCACGCCCACCGAGTCGGCGGCGATCGCGGTGGGATACACCCTGTTCCTTGGACTTTTTGTCTATCGAAATACGAAATTCAAGGAAATCCTGGAAGCCGCCGGCAGCGCGGCGGTCGCCTCGGCGCTCGTCATGCTCACCGTCGCCGCCTCGCAGATCTTCGCCTGGCTCACGGTGCAGGAGCGGCTGGGCGAATTCCTGATCAAGTCGATGCTCGCGATCTCGACCAACGTCTACGTGGTGCTGTTCCTCATCAACGTGCTGATGCTGGTGCTGGGCATGTTCATGGAGCTGGTGCCGATCATCTTCATCCTCGCGCCGATCATCTTTCCCTGGCTGAAGGAGATGGGCGTGAGCGAGATCCAGTTCGCGGTCGCCATGACCATCAACCTGATGATCGGCAACATCACCCCGCCGATCGGGCTCAACCTGATGGTGCTCTCGGCCATCGCGCGCGTCGACGTATGGAAGATCACGCGGGCCGCCTATCCCTATGCCTGGGCGCTGGTGGCCGTGCTGGCCCTGATCACGTACATTCCGTTCTTCACGACCTGGCTGCCCAGCCTGTTCTACACCGTCAAATAGGAAGAGCCCCCATGAAACGCAGAGAAGCCATCAAAGCCATCGGCGCCGCCGCCATCGTCTCGCAGGTCGGGTTGTCGAAGCCGGCGCAGGCGCAGGTGGTGAAGCTGCGCTACGCCAACGCCAGCAACGCCGGCTACCTCGCCAACGTCGTGATGACCGAGTACTGGCAGGAAGTGGCGAAGCGCACCAACGGCGAGGTGCAGGCCGAGGTGTTCTGGGGCACGCTGGGCGGCGAGCAGACGCTGCTGAACGGCGTGTCGCTCGGCACGCTGGACGGCTACCACGGCGCCTATACCGGCATGCGCGAGTTCGACCTCTTCTACACCGTGGGCCTGTTCCGCGACTACGAGCACGCCGCGCGCGTCGTCAACGGGCCGTTGCGCGACAAGCTGCAGAAGGCGTTCGAGGCGAAGTACAAGGTGCACATGCTCGGCCTGGGCCGCGCCGGCGCCTTCGCCATCCAGACCAAGCCGAAGCCCGCCTCGTGGGGCGATCTCAAGGGCCTCAAGATCCGCGGCGGCGCGATCGAGGGCGTGATCGAGAGCATCAAGGCGGTCGGCGCCAACCCGGTCACGATGGCGTTCAACGAGGTCTACTCGGCGCTGCAACAGGGCGTGGTCGATGGCCAGGTGACGCTCGGCACGCTGGTGGTGACCATGAAGTACTACGAGGTGGTGAAGCACTGGATCAAGAGCGACTTCGGCCTCGGCTTCGACAAGGTCGTGCTCTCGCAGCGCGCCTGGAGCCGCATCAAGCCGCCGCACCAGAAGATGATGCAGGACCTCTTCTTCGAGATGGAGGAGAAGAAGTGGTACCAGGTGCTGAAGCAGAGCACCGACGGGTTCTACAAGAAGTGGGAAGAGGTTGCCGGTCCGGGAACGGTGGTTTCCCTGAACGAGCAGGACCTCAGAAGGCTGACCGCGCCGACCGCCGAGCGCCTGGCGAACGAGATCCTCGGTCCGGGAACGTTCAAGACCATCCAGGACACCAAGTGAAATGAAGGTCCGCAGGCTAGGCGAGACGTTCTTCGCCGAGGTCACGGACGTCGACCTCGCGCGCCTGGACGACGGGACTTTCGCCGAGCTCAGGAAAGCGCACCTCGAGCACGGCGTGGTGGTGTTCCGCGACCAGGAGCTCACGCCGGCGCAGCACATCGCGTTCTCCGCCCGCTTCGGGCCGCTGCAGGTGCACCCGATGATGCAGTTCAACCTCGAGGGCGCGCCGGAGATCCTGATGGTCTCGAGCGACAGGCATCCGGACGGGCGGCCCAAGGGCATCGCCGACGCCGGCCGCTACTGGCACACCGACATGTCCTACATGCCCGAGCCGGCGCTCGGCTCGCTGCTCTATGCGCGCGCCATCCCGAGCGAAGGCGGCGACACCATGTTCTGCGACATGACCGCCGCGTGCCGCGATCTCCCTCCCGGAAAACGGCAAGAGCTGCTGAACGCGAAGGCGATCCACCACTTCGCGTCGCGCTGGGCGCGCGAGTCGGCGAAGGCCGGCATGCGCCCGCAGCAGACGAAGGACGAGCAGGACCGCAACCCGCCGGTCGAGCACCCGATGATCCGCACGCATCCGGAGACCGGCGAGCCCGCGATCTATGC